>JAAYBI010000078.1 GCA_012718915.1 Clostridiaceae bacterium | reverse complement strand
GGACTCTTTCGATTCTCGAAAGAGCCTTGCCGCAGCTCGGCATGCGCGTTGCGCATGCTATGGCTCTCAGGACTCTTTCGATTCTCGAAAGAGCCTTGCCGCAGCTCGGCATGCGCGTTGCGCATGCCTTGGGTTCCCTCCACCAATGCAAAAAGCCACGATATACGTGGCTTTTTGCATTGGTGGAGGCGAGGAGAGTCGAACTCCTGTCCGAAACCATTTCCACCGAAGCGTCTCCGGGTGCAGTCAGTGATTAGAGTATTCCCCTGTTCATCAAGCCCGCTGACAGGCCGATGCGTCCGGTAGCTTCATAATTACATCGCGTTGGCAAAGCTTATCACGCGGCGTTTCCCTGTTTATCCTGCCGACAGGTAAGGTCTGCTATCTGACATCCAAGGCCCGTCCAGCAGATCGGACGGAAGGATGCATAGCTGACTTAAGCAGCTACGAGTTGTGTATTCTTGTCTGCAATTACTTGCATTTCCCGTTTTTTTAAGAGGCCAACGAGAATCCTCTACCCGCTTCTTCGGTCTCAACAACCCCGTCGAAACCATTACGCCCCCATACACTATGGGGCATATGTTGACCTGAATCATATCATGCGCATATTTTTAGCGCAAGTCCTCTTTGTTACAATTTTACATTAACAAAGTTTAGAAAATAGTATGTTTTTCCTTTGCTTGTCAGTGTAGAATGAATACAAAGTTTTTTGATTGAGGCGTGATATGACTATTCAAATTAAAAAAGTTGAATCAAAGTCAGATATCCAAATAGTCGCTCAGCTGGCCGAATCTATTTGGAATGAATATTTCCCAAAGATTATCGGTCAAGAGCAAACCCAATACATGGTTTCATTATTCCAGTCAGCAAACGCCATCTCGGCGCAAATTCGCATGAACGAGTATTCATACTACTTATTACTTCACGACAGTATTCCTGCTGGTTATTTTGCTGTCGCTGTACGTGAGTGTGAAATGTTTTTAAGCAAAATATATATCAGATCCGATTTTCGCGGTCTCGGAATCAGTTCAAAAGCTTTTGAATTCATTGAGAACGAAGCACGATTATGTCGTTTGGATCGTATTCGACTGACGGTCAATCGCGGGAACGATGCTTCTATCAATATATATGAGCATCGTGGGTTCAAGATCGTTGATCAACAAAAGGTAGATATCGGCCACGGCTTTTACATGGACGATTACATTATGGAGAAGCCGGTCTGAGTCAATTTATTCTCATATTCGAGTCTCAATCATCATCCGGTCCTGCCAATCACCGACTCGTATTCTTGGGCATTGTTGATACAAAATCCGCAATACCGGAACAGATCTTCAATTGGTAGGAATAATCCGATAGCAATTCATCCTCTTGTTGATTGGTCATAAAACCCATTTCCAAAAGAAACGACGGTATATCTGTTGCCCAGTTGAGACCACTGTAGCGACTGCTTGCGTTACATCCGATATATGGCGAGCCTGTAGCAAGCGAAATACTCTGACCCAGTGCGTCCGCCCATACGCACAAGTTGGATTTATGTTTGCCGAAATCAGCAACAAATACACTGATTCCTCTAACTGATGAATCCATATTGCCATTACAATGGAGCCTTAAATATGCATCCGGCATGTAACTCAGCGCAAACTCGGCTCTTTCAATATTCGAAATATTGACATCGTTTTCAGTCCGGGTCAAGTATACCTCGCAACCCAATTCTTCGAGATAGACCTTAAGTAACAAAGCGATTTCAAGGTTAACCTCATACTCGGGTCTCTTGGTTGATACGCCACTCGTTCCGGAAGAAACCCGGTCTTTTGATCCGGACATCGTCGGAGACAATGGTTCTTGTTCTGAGTCGGGATACATTTGGTGTCCCGGGTCAATGACAACAAGATACCCGGTCAGATCCGGTCCGTCTATATCCGACGGTATCGTCGGAAGTTGAAGCTCTGTTGGCAAAACGCCATCTGTTACGTCGGTCGGGTCAGGAGCAGAACTTTCCACTGAAGAGCTTGATATCGTCGAGGATTCAACAGGAACCGTGGTCTGCTCTGAATCAGATGACGGATTACTTAGACTCGGATTATTGGTCTGACCACTCGATTCGGAATATGCCATCGTGGTCTCGAAATTATTATGTTGAGCCGAAGACACTCGATCGCTCACAAATCGAAAAATCAACATGCCCGCGAGTATGATAAGCACGACCACAACGATGAGTCCTAAAGACACAATGATGGTGGCTTGCCTGCGAAGCTTCTTGCGCATTTCTTTTTGAGAATGTTTGATCATAAGAGTTCCTTTAGAAAGTTATCGCTTTTAATTCTATCATATGTTCGAAAAATCAAAACAAATATTTGCTTTCCTCTTCAATAATTATCAAACATCCTTTTTTATTGGTTTTATTAAATGTATAATTGAATTGATATTTTTGATATTTGGAGTTTTTTCATGAAAAAACAAGCGCTTGTCATTGGTCTCGGGTTTGCCGGAAGTGTCGTATCGCGAATCCTCGCGGATTCCGGATATGATGTTATCGCTTTAGAAAAGCGCGCACACATCGCCGGAAACATGTTTGAATATGAACGTTCTAACGGCGTTAGGGTGCATTTATATGGCCCTCATATCTTCCATACCAACAACGAAGCCGTATTTTCATTTCTTAATCGTTTTTCTGGATTTTATCCATACTCGCATCGCGTCATCGGTAAAATCGACAATCAATTGGTACCTATTCCGTTCAATTTTACTTCTATAGACAGACTCTTTTCGAAAGATATCGCCACGGTCTATAAAACTAAACTATCTAAAGCGTTTGATTTAGAATCTCGTGTCACCATTTCGGATCTTTTCGATACTCAAGATCCGGACATCCGTGATCTTGCAAATTTCGTCCTCCAAAAAGTGTTTGTCAACTACTCGGCAAAGCAATGGGGCGTTCCGTTTGACCAGCTCGATTCTACAGTGACGAGTCGCGTGCCGGTTGTCATCGGCGAAGATGATCGCTATTTTTCGGATAAGATTCAGATGATGCCGCTTCTTGGGTTTACGGATTTATTTGAGCGCCTTCTCAATCATCCGAATATTGCCGTTAACTTAAATTCAGAATCCAATCGACGTATCCGATTGCACCCTGATTCAGGCAAAGTGTTATTGGACGGAATACCTTTTAGCGGTCCGGTTTGCTATACCGGTCCCATTGATGAATTATTTGATTATTCTTTGGGCGCACTTCCTTACCGAACGACTGAATTCGTATTCGAAGATTATGATGTCAATTGTTTGCAATGCACTCCTGTCATTAATTATCCCAATGAAGAGAAATATACTCGTATTTCCGAGTTTAAGCATATTACTCTTCAGGAGGTTCCCGATAAGACGACGATACTGAAAGAGTATCCAATGCCCTATCATTATGGAAGTAACATGATTCCGCTTTACCCTATTCAGAACCCGGATAACAAGCGTAAATACGAAGATTACTTGAGGCTGGGTAAAAGTTATTCGGATTTGTTCTTCTGTGGGCGTTTAGCTGAATATAAGTACTACAATATGGATGCCGTCGTTGCTCGTGCAATGCAAGTGGCTGATGATATCCTCTCAACCCCAAAATACGACTAGAGGAGCGACCATGAATTCGGATAATTTATTTATTGTCATGCCCGCATACAACGAAGAATCCAATATCGGAACCGTTGCAAGAGAATGGCATAACGTTGTCGCATCAATCGGACCTTCTTCCCGTCTTGTGATTTTCAACGACGGCAGCAAGGATCGGACATTAGAGCAACTTCGACAACTAGAGGTAGAATTACCTCAGCTCATCGGAGTTGATAAGCCAAACTCCGGCCATGGCGCTACTGTTCAGTTCGCATACAGGTACGCGCTTGATAACGGTGCCGATTTTATTTTCCAGACCGATAGCGACGGACAGACTTTACCTCAGGAGTTCGAAGCATTTTGGGAGAAGCGTCGAGAATATGATGTAATTATCGGACACCGAAAAGGTCGACAGGATGGGTTTTCGCGTATTCTTGTGACGAAGGTTCTTAAGTGGGTCATTCGCTTCATCTTTAAAGAAAAAATTACGGATGCCAATACACCTTTCCGTCTCATGTCCCGAGACGTGCTTTCGAAGTATATTGACACCATCCCGAAGGATTACAACTTGAGCAACGTTCTGTTGACCGTTCGGTTTGTAAAAGGCAAGGCCAAGGTACTCTTTATTCCCATCACATTTAGACCAAGGCAAGGCGGCGTCAACTCCATTAACTTCAGACGAATAACAAAGATCGGAAAGCAGGCCGTCAAGGATTTTCGGCAACTTCGGTAATAGCGTCTTATCTTTCGGAAATAACAAAACGGTGTCATCGCTTCTGAGATGACACCGTTTTTCTGGTCGAGGTGAAGAGACTCGAACTCCCGACATCCTGCTCCCAAAGCAGGCGCGCTACCAACTGCGCTACACCTCGAAAAAACACAGCAAAGCATATTATATACATATATCGGCTTTCGTGCAATGAGAATATTTATGAAATTAAAAATATACTCAAATTTGAAATATGGAGCAGGTACCTTAATCGCCCTGTTGCCCTTCGCTGATTTGGTAATCTATCATAACTCCGGAGATAATCGAGCAATAATCATACTATGTCGGCATATGTGTCTGAATAATCATCGAATTTAGCTGAGTAAAAAATACATAAACAGAAACAGCCAGAAAGAAGTGACTATAATGGCTAATATCAACCATACCCCTTTGCCGATTTTCTTAAAAAAACGGAAGACTGTACGCCGATCTCTGTCTCTCAACTCTTTTTCCGTTAACTTCTTGCCGTTACGATAATCAGCACTATATAGAAACTTGCCACAATTGCTGCAAACACTACGAGAATGATTTTCGGTCTTACATCTGGGACATTTCATGTATAATCTCCTGCCTTGGTCCATTCTTCTAAGCTATATTATTATACATCAAAAAAGCGGAGTTTCCGTTCAGCCATTTCTTTAACGCGGCGAATATATTCAGCCGGGTTTTTTACGCAGTCACAACGTACTAAGCGTCTGTCAGAAAAAACTCTCTTTGAGACACCACCGGCACCGATAGCCAAGACACTGTATGCGTCACTCATCATTGCAACATTATATCGACATTCATCGCCGGGAAATGAATAACCGGTGTTTTCATGCCCCCCCAGTGTATCCTTTTGCTTGTAAAGATAATACGGAATATACCCCAGCTCAGGCAGCCTATTATGAGAATATTGCAACATCCGGTCAATATCTTCCATTGATACTGCTTTCATAACCTCATCTCGGCTAAGCATAGCCGTACGCTTCTTGTATAGTGAGTGCACCGTAATATTTTCGGGCTTGAGCTCAGCAAGCGTATTCAGAGAGATTGTGAAATCCGAATAACTCTCACCGGGCAAACCTGCTATTAAGTCAGCATTAACCGTATTGAAACCCATTTGTCGAATATCTGAGTACGCTTTTAGAAAATCCTCAACGCTATGATTTCTTCCGATGTTGCGAAGTGTCTGATTGTTAAGTGTCTGCGGATTAATGCAGATTCGATTGAAGCCGTTTTTTTTCGCCGTATTCAACTTTGATTTTGTAATCGTGTCGGGTCGACCCGCTTCTAAAGTGACTTCCACACCGGCATTAGGTGAAAGTAACGAGAACGCACGATTAATAAACGCCTCAAAGAGCTCATCTGTAAGCACGGTTGGTGTTCCACCGCCAAAATAGACGGAATCTATATTTTGGAACAAGTGCTGAAGCAATTCCATTTCCTTGAGCAAAGCCTCAACATATTCATTCAAAGTATCCGTGCCCGAAGACATATCGTGAGCCGGAAATGAGCAATACGAACATCGGGTCGGACAAAATGGTATGCCGATATATATTGATAAAGAACTCTTATTTATTTTTCGCATTACTTCGTCTTCATGAGATGCAGTAATTATAGATAATCTTGCTTTATCCGAACGAACACCATATAGATGATTAAGTTGAGTGTCCGAAGTAACTTCTCTTGCAACAACTGTCGGTCGGATACCCGTTAATGATCCCCACGGAAATTTTCGTCCCGTATAAATACTCAATGCGTTGTATAGGCTACGCTTCACTTCTCGATTCAAAGGTAGCTCTTCAATAGTGGTACTACAAATACATTTTCCGTTAATGAGTGTACTGAGTCTTTGCGATTGTAACTTAGTGCCATCGATGTCAATATTCTCGAGTTGCGAAATAATCTCCAAGTCTTCGTCGCAATCCGCTTGAATTTCTCCCGTATCACGCATGCGAATCGGGCCAAAAAAAAGCCTTACTACATCCGAAACCGGATATATTGCATGATGACCAATGATTCGAAGCGTAATCATGATGGATTAACCAAATACAAATAGTAATAGTCGAGAAATATTCGACCGTTCAAATTGTAGCTTTGAACGCCGTCTTGCTGCTGATTAGCTTTAAGAAAAGTATCATTAACATTGTTAGATATTTCGCTGACCTTACCCTCAAACTGACTCCAATAATCAGCACTGGCCTTCCAGTCTGCAAAGACCGCCTCAGGTAGTCGAGAAATCAAATCATCGCAAGTCTCTGAGTCATAATGTTGCATATCGGCAATTAAGTTTTCAAATGCATATAAATTCGCCGCATATCTATAATCCGCCCTGTCACTTAATAGGCAAGCAATAAATGATGTCATATTTGCTTCATCTTCTCGAGCAATGCCTCGTACATGAGCTATTTCGTGACATACCACCAACGGAATCTCATATGCCGGAGTGCTCACATTTATATTAGCTTCCACAAAAAATGGATTATACATGCCGACAATTCGTGTGTATGACCAATATTTTGAAAGCTTTACCGGTTTCGGAACCACATCGTTACCGGAAAATACCGGGTGAAGCGATGCCGCGTTATTCATCGAATCATTTCCGGCACGCAGTGTAGAAGAAATCGAAGTCAATAACAGCGTCTCTCCTCTATCGTTGTGATCAAGCTCCGCTTGAGCAGAGATAATTCCGTCCAGATAAAAATTCATTGCTTGCTCAATCTCCTGAGCATTATAATCATCCTCGGATTCGAGCATCAACGTTCGCCGAATCGGCAGTCGAGAATAATTCATCCCGTGCATCATCGTATATTGACTCGCCAGAATAAAAAACGCAACAGATAAGAACAGAAAGACATTGCGAAGAGTACGAAGTCGATTCTCTGAAAGTGCCATCCGAAGAATAAAAGAAATCAACATAATCAGCAAAATGAACCCTGAACAAACAACAAGTACTTCTGTGTTGGAAATCGGAAACAAGTTCGTAATCAAAGACGGAACGAATGACAATATCGGAAAAACTCGACGAGAATATGCTTCGGCTATTGACTCAAAACGCGAGAATAGTCGAGGCAAGAACAGGAATCCGATACCGGCCAAGAATAACAGAACCATCCATGTAATGGCATATCGATTTGATAGTTTTGCTAAGAATGATTGTTTTCTCATATGAAGATTATCTTACCATACTTTTATCGCACGACCAGCAAATAGTACGATCATGATTATCGGCTGATGTAATAAATATATCCATAATGAATTTTGTCCGAGCCATTCCAGCGGGGCGAATATTTTCCGTAAATAATTCGGAGTTTTTGGGAAAAGAGTTTTTTTCGAGGTATAGAACAGACGTCCAACCAACGTTCCGACCATAAAAAAGCCAAGCCATGGTATCATCGGCAGGTAATCTCCCATGCCTCCGATTCCTCTGGGTATGATTCCTATCGGCAAAAGGAATATATTATCTGAAACAAGATTATACCTTTCAACGTATTGCGAAGAGATAAAAATTGCTATTGCGAGAAATAGGATAACAAGATGTCCCACGACGGTAGATTGTCCAAAATTGGATTTGTCTGAAGCCTCTTTTCGACTATGACGTAAATACATGTATTCAATTTTTTGAATGCATGCATAAAGAAAAGTGCCTACCGTAACCAAATGCAATATGTTAAAAAACACATATAGGTTTGATTGCGTCAACCAAGAAGCAATAGCCATGCCTATACTTAAAACCAGCGCGGCTACTAGCATTTTTAAGGCCCTTTTGAAGTTGTTTTTGGAAAATACGCAACAAACTCCGGAAACACCGGTGAAGACGATTAACATGATTGGATGAACAATATGATTATAGACATCCGATTCTATGTATCGACCCAAATTGATTTCAAAAATATATATTAAGTCATAAGAAAGATGATGGAAAATCATCATTAGTATAGCCCAGCCACGCAGGAGATCCAGTTCAAATGCTCTACTGTTCTTATTCATCTGAGTCCGTATAAATCGCTGCCCCGATAGCAGTCGCAAATTCGGACATATCCGGAACCATAAAATCAACATGGTACAGACCGGAAAATATTTCGAACAACGATCTACACTGCGGAACTCTCGTCATTTGACCCGTGAAAACGACATGTTTTAAACCGGTATGACGTGCTGCGAGAACTGCCATTGTGCCGATAGATTGAAACACAAGATTGAAAATACCCAAGGCCAGGTCTTCTCTGGTCACGCTATCAGAAACTTTGCCAAAATTGGAGGCCGTAGTTGTCATCGGAAGTCCGGGAATCTCAAATTTTGAAATGTCACCGATTGAAAGATCCACCTTATCCAGATGACCTTGCGAAGCCATTTGGGTCAGCAATTCAAAATCATCTAAGTGTAAGACACTCTTTGCAAGGCCTAATACCGTACCGCCACCAACACCGGATCCGATGATATGACGAACACAATCCTGCTTCGCCTCAACAAAAGCCGTTCCTGTTCCTAGGCTAACTACTACAGCATGATCGAGTCCGGTCAAGAAAAGACCACCTAACCCGGTCGAAAGAAATTCCTGGACATGAATCGTCCGAATACCAAGAAGATCACCGGTTGGGAAAGAAGCCCCCACACCGGTGATCATTAATCTTGAAATATCTGAAATATGAAGATGGTTATGATCTATAAATTTGCCAAGTGCACCAAATGCCGAAGTAATAGGGTCATCTGCTTTGACAATTTCGCTGCCGATAATATTACCATCAAGCATGCCGACGATCTTCGTCGTGCTGCCTCCGACATCTAAACCTATGACTATACTCATCCAAGTGCTCCGAGGCAAGAATTGATAAGTCCTTCTCGAATCAGCGGGCCATTCTGAAGTGCTCTTGAGCACTTGATTGCGGCTGAGGAGCGGTTTCCTTGTCAAGCAAGGTCACACTGCGAGGAGCTGCAACAAAAGTCAGGTGGCGAGAATCGATCGGCTTAACGCTGCCATCCATAGCATATACGGAACCGGAAATATAGTCAATCACGCGCTGAGCGACATCACGATCCACTCTTTCAATATTGCAGATTACGGTGTGTCCCGAACGCAAATGGTCGATGACCTTCTTGGCTGACTCGATGCGATCCGGTTCAATGATAATCAACTGTTGAGCACCAACATTTGACTTGAGCGGAACAACTTTATGATCTGCTGACTTACGCTCTGCTCTCGGTTGCATAATCGGCTCTTGAACAAAATTCGAAAAATTGCTTTGCTCAAAATCAGCCTGCTCTTCGTACTGATCCGAAGAAGCATTATCATAATCATAATCTTCATCGTAATCCACAAAATCTTCATCCGAATAACCGGAAAGCTTATCTACCATTTTCTTAAAAATATTCGCCATCTTCATTTCCTCCAACACTTATTCAATAAACTATTCTCTTCGATAGATTAATTCGTAAAATAAACAAACGAAAAGAACTAATGAACCCAGTATAGGAATCTTTGAGACTACGTTCAATAGGCCAGAGGAACACGTAAAACTTATGTAATGACTCGGAAACAAAAAGCGTCAATAATAACAGCAGTCTTACAGAAAACGTCGGAATTAAAGCGTTCGAGGTCCGAAAATAGCCGTACCCACTCGAATATGTGTCGCTCCGTGTCTGATAGCGGACGCATAATCCTGGCTCATGCCCATAGATAGAACGGTCCAGTCCGCAGCGCATTTGACAGTAGAAACATGTCGATCAAATAATTCTCTAAGTCCCCAAAAGCATTTATCTGCCTCGTCTGACGGACGCTCTACGAAGATCGGTGCCATTGTCATCAATCCTCGTAATCGAATACCCGATGCGGCGTTTGATCGTTCGATTGCTTCACTCAATTCCTCTGCCGAAAAACCGTGTTTTGTGGACTCCTCGGATACATTAACTTGTAGTAGAATATCCGTCGTGACATCTGAAGAAGAAGACTTCGCGGATACTTCATCTAACAAACGAAGAGAATCCACAGAATGTATCAATGTAGTTTTTCCGATAATCGATTTAACTTTATTGGTCTGGAGCGTTCCAATGAGATGCCATTGCGGATATATTCCCTCATCTGAAAGCACCTTGATTTTCTCCAGCATTTCTTGTACTCGATTCTCTCCAAGATTTCTAATCCCTAATTCGTAAGCCGCTTTCGCATAGTCGGGCGGAAAGAATTTCGATACGCCAATAACCGTCAATTCATCTCTTGATCTACCCGCAAGGCGAAGCGCTTCAGATAGAGTATCTTCGAATAAATGGTTACGCTCTCTCATCAGAGAAAGAATTTGATTATATTGCGCCGAGTCTTTTTCTTCGTACATCCTTATTGTTCAACTTTCTCACCGTCCGCTATGGTGTGAGGATTGGTAATTACTATAGTACTATGATTCGGTTGGTCGAAACCCTCAACCGGAGCAATGATGGCATACTCTCTATCGTAATCCAACAAAATAACGGTCAAAGATCTCGCGTATCCGCTTGAATTGATTAGAATATCTGCGAAACCTTTAGAGTAATCCGGATCAACCAGTGCCGATACGGGAACTCTTAATCCTTCCGTGCTGGTCTTAATTATTTCGATGTCTATCGAGCGGCGATCCAACAGTCTTTCAATGGAATTGCTTGTCTTAAAGACAACGAATACATTGTCCTCGTATTGGGTTGAACGAACCACTTTACAATCTTCGATAAGAATACTTTCGGCCGGAACTCGAATTTTGTGTATTGAATCCAACGGATACTCATATACACTGGCATCAGATACTGTGCAAGCAAAATATTGTGTCTCATTTTGGCTGATTCTCAAGACTGCGTCACCACTTGATATTTCCGGATCGGTTGTGATAATTCCCGATGACTCAGAGATGTATTTTGAACATTCAGAGGGCAACATGTTCTGAAGAAGCTGATAGGTCAAAACCGTTTCGAGGCCATCAATTTTATACGAAACAACGCCCGGCATCACAGCTGACAATATCGTTGATCCCGAAGACAATTCTCGCTCATACTGAGTTTTAGTATTTCTCAAAGCAATTAACTGTTCATCATTAAAATCGACGTTTTGCAGACTCTGGTCTCTTTTATCCATAATGACTTGAATCGTTGACGTATAAGAGTGAATGTCAGCTAATCGACCATTCATGCTGTCATTTCGAAGCAAATTAATGACAGGAAGCATTGCGCTGTCCATCTCGTTGTAAATCAGTTTCGCTTTTTCTGCATGACCCTTAGCTACGAGTTCTCTTTCTATCTCAACAATTTGTTGTTGGATATTATTAAGATTCGATATTGTGATGTCCATACCCTCGGGAATAACCATCGCCAACTGTTGCAATTTGGCAACACGGCTACCCTCGGTAACCAGAGCGACAAGCGTGCCGGAATTCTGAGAATAGAATACGGATTCCTCTCGAACAACCAGAGCTGTTGTTCCGACCGAATGTTCCACTGAACCGGTCGATACAAAAGCAAACCGGGGCTTAGCTGCAACAAAATCATTGATATAGATAATTGCGGAAGCGGTCACTACCATAAGCAAAAGGGTTACGATAATCAGGAACAAAGCTGCGCTGAGCGTTCGTTTTTTACGAACCTTCTCGAGATGGCCTATATGCTCGTATGAAACATATCCTTTTTTCTGAGAGTCCGACAAGCTTTTATTATGATGACTCGAGGTGCCGTGATTTGGTGACGATCCACTCTTATTGGGTAATCGTCTGTTCTTCTGCTCCTCTGGCATTGCAATTGGAGGCTTTGATTTAACATTCTTCTTTCTTGAATCTTTCGTCTTGGCAGTGTTGGGATGCGGTTGATTTGTTGATGGTCTTGCAATTGGATCATGCGCCGGCTTGGATTGACGCATTCTCGCAGATACCGAATCCGACCGACGATCAGCAAGTCGATCCGAAGGTCGCCCGGATTGAGCGACGGGTTGACCTTTTGCAGTTTTTACATCCCTTCGGGAATTTCGAGGACCCGTCGGAACCTGACGTTTCGGCTTATCACTCAAGCGATTCGCCCTCCCATTTTTTCAACAGCCAACATAGCTGCTAACTTCACTTGTTCACTGACCAGTCCACCTTGCATATACACAAGGTAGGGCGGCTTGATCGGTCCGTCCGCAGAAAGCTCAATAGAAGCACCTTGTGTGAAAGTGCCGGCAGCCATGATCACATCCGAGTCATACCCGGGCATCGGCCAAGGCTCAGGAGCTACAAAAGCGTCGACCGGTGAAGACGCTTGAATAATCTTACAAAAATCAATCACTTGCTGCGGATTGTCAAAAGTAATACTTTGAACTATGTCTCCACGAACATCTGTCGAGGCAGGAGAACAAATAAACCCAAACTTTTCGAAAAGTGCACTGGCGAAAATGGCGCCCTTGATACTCTCGGAGACTACATGAGGAGCCATAAAAAGACCTTGCGCAATAATTCGATTATATCCAAGAGACGGTCCGACATGGCTGCCTAAACCCGGAGCCGTCAGATGCGAAGCCACTTTTTCGACAAGATCTTTCTTTCCGACGATATATCCACCTGACGGACATATCCCGCCTCCCGGATTCTTAATTAACGAGCCGGCACAAAGATCTGCTCCAAGTTCACACGGCTCTTTGTCCTCGACAAATTCGCCATAACAATTATCCACCAATATGACGATATTCGGATATACAATCTTGATTGAACGGATTGCTTCCGAAATGAGTTCTGAATTAAGACACGGACGCGTAGAATAGCCCTTTGACTTCTGAATCAGGATCAGTTTTGTTGTCGGACTAACGGCAGCAAGAACGGCTTGAACATCTATTGATCCATCCGCTTTAAGCTCGACCTGAGAGAATCCGATGCCGAATTCTTTAAGTGAACCGCTGTAATTGTTCGCTGCGCCGGCAATACATCCAATCACTGTACGTAAAGTATCATAAGGGGCTCCGGTCGCGCAAAGCATCTCATCACCGGGCCTCAATATACCGTAAAGACATGCTGAAATTGCTTGAGTACCCGAAGATATTTGGATGCGTACATACGCGGCTTCTCCACCAAATACTTCGGAATAGATCTGTTCTATCTTTTCGCGCCCTACATCATCATAGCCGTAACCGGTCGGATATCCGAAGTGTACATCGGATAACCTTGAATTTTGGAAAGCCCGCAAAACTTTCAGCTGATTGAGGCTGCAAATCTCATCCACTCGCTGAAACGATTGAGAAAGCGACTCTATAAGTTCGGACGCCATCTTAAAGGTATCATCCGAGACTCCAAAAGAAGAGTATGGATTAATCATCAGACGCCGTAGACCTCCTCAGAGGAAAGGACTCGAATGCCTGCTTCTTCCAACTTTGTCAAAGCTAATTCAGGATCTTGAACACGAATAACAACGACCGCGTCATCCGAAGAACGACCCACATAAGCATATAGATACTCAAGAGATAATGATCCCTCTGAAAGGATAGAAAGCGCGTGGTCGAGAGTGCCCGGCTTATCGGCAATAGCAAGGGCAATGACCGGTGTGCTACTGACCGTAAATCCGGCTTTTGTTAATATGTCAACTGCCTTTTCAGGCTTATCCAGAATCATTCTCAAAATGCCATATTCCGTAGTATCAGCGATATATAATGCTCGAATATCAATATCGTTATCCCCTAAAGTCTTCGTGACTTCGGCTAGACGACCGGATTGATTCTCCAAAAAAACATTGATTTGACGGACTAACATAAGCCATACCTCCTCAATCTATTAAGCGCAAAAATAAAGAATTTTGACTTAATTATACATGAATGTTCTTGCGAAGTCCCGACCCATTTCGAAAGCCTTAATATTCATTGGAACTGTTGCTGGTTTCTGTGCAAAAGCCTCTTTGATTGAGTCATGCCACAGTTCTTCCGGAAAATCCGAAAATACACTTAGTGCACCGAGCAATACAATATTCGTAGCCTTCGCGCTTCCGGCTTCCTTAGCCATCGACAGCGCGTCCAGAGAAAGAACGGTTGACGGATTCGCGCAAGCTCCGCATAGCGAATCAGAAATGGCATCCGGATAATCCAGTTGTCCCATGAGAACCGGAAGCGGAGCTATTTGCTGCGTATTAATAATCATACGTCCGCTGTTCTTGAGAAGCCCGGCCCATCGAAGTGACTCAAGCGATTCAAAAGCTAAACAGAAATCAGCAGTCCTTTCATCAATTATAGGAGAATAGACTTTTTTGCCGATACGGACGTAAGTGATGACCGATCCGCCACGTTGACTCATGCCATGGACTTCCGACACTTTGACATCTAAGCCAAGTTTTAGAGCGAGTATTCCCAGAAGTTTCCCCGCGATCAAAGTCCCCTGGCCTCCGACGCCCGCAAGTACAATAGAAAGAACGCGTCCGTCTTCAAATGAACGAATCGGAAATACCGGTTCTATTTGCTTGTCCATTATTCTGCACCTCCGACACCTAATGCACCAAACCGACACACATTGATACAAAGACCACAAGTGTTACATGTCTCCGGATCAATGACCGGCTTCTTGTCCTTGCCGGCAACTAATGCCGGGCACATAATTCTAATGCATTGTCCGCAAGCGGTACACTTCTCTTTATCAACAAGAACGGTCATACTTTTAGGGCCTTTTCCTGTCGGAATCAGAGCACAGGGACGTCTTGCGATGACGACGGATACGCCGGTCTCTTTCATGGCCTCTTTGATGACACTTTGAGAAAGAGCTGTATCTACAGGATCGACGATACGAACGGACTTAACACCGACGCTCTCGCACAGCGCTTCTAAGTTAACCGCCGGTGCAGGATTCAATCGAATATCCATACCCGTCGCAGCGTTTTGTTGGTGTCCTGTCATTCCGGTTATGGAGTTATCAAGAATAATCACCGTAATATTGCTCTGATTATATACCGCATTAATGAGATTCGTGATTCCGGAATGAAGAAACGTCGAGTCTCCGATTACGGCAACTGTTCTCTCAGAGTCAACGCCGTCGGTGGCCAAATCAAAGCCGTGAGCCATACCAACAGACGCACCCATACAAACACAAGCATCTATTGCAGAAGTCGGCGGCAATGCGCCCAGCGTATAACAACCAATATCCCCCATGACTTGAGCTTTGAGGCGAGATAACGCCATAAACAGACCCTTATGCGGACATCCCGCGCACATGACCGGCGGCCGGTTAGGCGCCTGACACAGTACGCTTGTATCTATTTCTCCGACATTGCTCTCCAACCCCAATATCGCTTTTTGAATCATCGAAGTCTTGTACTCACCTTGAAGAGAAAAGAGAGATTTGCCTTCACAAGCGATACCTAATGCTTTGATTTCATTTTCGAGAAAAGGATCAAGTTCTTCAACTATAATTAGTCTTTTTACACTGTTGGCAAATTTCCTGATCAGATCAGAAGGAATAGGATAGACCAACCCCAGCTTAAGTACACTGGCGTTTGGCAGAGCTTCTCTCACATAAAGATACGAAGCACCGGCCGTGATAATACCAATCTCATCATCACCCTTAATCCATTCAAAACATCCGACACCCACTTCCGAAGAAGCGTCTCGTGCCATTCTTTGAAGGCGATCTTCCACAAAAACATGTCTTTTGACAGCCATCGCAGGCATCATGACAGTTTTCGCCATATTCTTAACATAGTCCTTTATTACGATGTCTTGCGGATCTTCCAGCTGAACGATAGAGCGGGAATGAGATACTCTTGTATGCATGCGGATGATGATTGGCGTGTCGTATTTCTCGGATAGTTCAAAAGCTTTGATCGTAAAGTCCTTACATTCTTGAGCATCAGACGGTTCGAGCATGGGCACCTTCGAGGCCCGCGCATAATGACGACTATCCTGCTCATTTTGTGAGCTATGCATCCCGGGATCATCTGCTACAACAAATACCAGTCCGCCGTTCACTCCGGTGTAAGATACCGTAAACAATGGGTCTGCAGCAACGTTCATACCGACATGCTTCATACATGTCATGGCTCTGGCTCCACGTAGAGAAGCCCCAATAGCGACTTCTGCACCGACTTTCTCGTTAGTCGCCCATTCACATCGAATGCGATCGTACGATGCTATTGATTCCGTAATCTCAGTACTTGGCGTACCCGGATACGACGAAACTACCTTCACTCCAGCTTCAAAAGCACCGCGTGCGACAGCTTCATTACCCAAAAGGATCTTTTCCAAAATCATCCCACCTTTTACCGATTATTTCAGAAGTCAGTATACCACACAGGATTTTTGGCTTCATCATAAATTATCAGAAGGATTTGCCCCGACGATCAACAACTCGATGGGATTTCCCTGCTGTTCTCTCCAGTGTTTTGGGATTCAGCAGCGTGACCTTAACATCGATTTGAAGGACGGTTCGAATCTTGTGTCGAATCTCGTTGGATAGTTTTTCGAGATTCGAATAACTGTCCAGAATGCTTCCATCGAGAAGCTCGACCTGAACTTCCATCTTATCCATATACTTCTCTGTCGTAACAATGAGCTGATAATGTTGACCTATACCCTCTATACCCATGAGTACCGCCTCGACCTGAGACGGAAAAACATTGACTCCTCGGATGACCATCATATCGTCTGAACGCCCACGGACGAGATCCATCCGCGCAAATGTTCTTCCGCAAGCACATTTTTCGTAAGTCAACGTAGTAATGTCCTTGGTTCGATAACGAAGCATCGGAATGCCTTCTTTGGTCAGTGTTGATATGACCAGTTCACCTTCGCTTCCTTCCGGTAAGACTTCTCCTGTCGACGGATCAATAATTTCAGCAAGGAAAAAATCCTCATTGATATGCATGCCTGTGTGGTGCAAACACTCGTAAGACAATCCGGGCCCGCATAGTTCAGTCAAACCGTAGTTCTGTGTATCAGTGATGCCAAGTCGATCCTCAATTTGGGCGCGCATTTCCGGAGTATGTCCCTCTCCGCCAAACATTCCGGTCTTGAGATAAATATCGTCCTTTGTAACCCCCATATCCGCCATAATTTCGGCCAAGTGAAGAACATATGAGGGGGTTGCGATCAGAACCGTTGTCTTCAGGTCCTTCATAAACATGATTTGCCGCTCACTATTTCCTGACGATATCGGCAGCACCGAAGCACCTACGCGCTCAAGTCCATAGTGAAGACCGAATCCGCCTGTGAATAGTCCATATCCGAATGCGACTTGAGCAACGTCATCATGAGTTACTCCTGCGGCGGTACACATCCGGGCACAACACTCTGTCCAGTTATCCATGTCATTTCTTGTATATCCGACAACGATCGGCTTTCCTGTTGTTCCTGAAGAACTGTGAAATCTCACGATATCTTTATTCGGAACAGCGAATAAGCCGGTCGGATAATTGTCTCGCAAATCCGTCTTAACGGTAAACGGAATCTTGGATATATCGGATAGGGTGGAAATATGATCCGGGCGAACTCCTGCTCCATCCATGCGTTCTTTGTAAAACGGCACTTTTTCGTAAGCGTAGGCGACCTGCCATTTGAGACGTTCCAATTGAACAGCTTCAATTTCGGATCTTGACAATGTTTCTGACGGACTCCAGAACATGATATACTCCTCCCATTTACGTATAATTATTTAACTTCCTCTTCAGGCAATTGAAGCTTTTGTTCCGCGGTTACTTTGATCGAGTATCCTTCAAAAGCATGTTCAACAACGTCATTTTTAATTTTTGGCGTCAGGAACGAAACAATCGGAACTAATATCAACCCGAAGAGCATTGTAAATGCTCCTGCATTTATCGGCGAAGCCAGATTAATAGGAAGCCCGGTCGGAAACACGAAATCGTGTCCGAACAACGCTCCGTTAGATAAAACCAGATGGGTCAGGGTAAGTCCGACACCGCTGAAATATGATGCCCACACAGCGGCCTTAGTGACGCCCTTCCAGAACAACCCGTAAAGAAACGGAGCCAGGAATGATCCTGCCAAAGCGCCCCATGAAATGGACATCAATCTGGCAATGTACATGTCATTAGTCCGGTACGAATAGATGGCTAATGTAGCAGAAACGAGTATGAAAAATGCCAGAAAAACGCGAATCAACGTCACCTTCTTCTTCTCAGAAAGCGGCTTCTTAAGATTCGGAGCAATCAGATCAAGCGTTATCGTTGAACTCGAACTCATCACCAAAGAGGATAAAGTTGACATTGAAGCAGACAAAACTAATACGATTACCAGCGCGATCAGCGCAGGTGCGACAGCCTTATCCAGCATTTCGGGAACGATCATATCTGAAGAAAACAATCCGGTCACCGGATTTGTGACCTCATCTGGTGTAACAAAAATACGCCCAAACGAACCGATAAAATACGATCCGCCTGCAACAACTATTGCAAATATCGTAGAAAT
Source organism: Clostridiaceae bacterium (assembly GCA_012718915.1). Classification (GTDB taxonomy): domain Bacteria; phylum Bacillota; class Clostridia; order Saccharofermentanales; family Saccharofermentanaceae; genus DUPM01. The sequence continues at coordinate 54,909 of JAAYBI010000078.1, read as the reverse complement.
GACCGTTGCCGCACGAACAGATCTTTCATCTTTGACCGAATAGAACTTCTGAACCATCTGCGGCAGGCCCCATGCACCAAGAGAAGTCAAAATAACAACGCCCAGTAGATTGAGCGGCTCCGGACCCAGGATAGACGAATAAACACCTTTCATATCAGAAGTCGGAGACTCAAATTGTGACAGTGCAGTGAGTGACCCCATTAATCCGCCGTGATCATTTAGTATAGATCCCACTAAAATAACTAAGCCGACCAGCATGATGGTTCCCAGAATAAAATCATTAGTCGCTGTGGATAAATACCCGCCTAAAATAACATATAATGCTGCAAATAAACTTATAACAATAATGCAGATTTCAAATCCATTGGAAATTCGTCCAAGATCTAGTGATTTAGTAAACAAGTACGAGAGACCGTTGAATACTGAAGCAGTATATGGAATCAAGAAAATAAATACGATGCCGGCAGCTGCAGTACGAAGCTTCTTAGAATCATATCTGCTGCCGAAATAATCCGGCATGGTGTTTGCATCCAAATGCTTGGTCATCACTCTGGCCCGACGACCTAAGACACGCCAGGCGAGCAAACTGCCTATAAAGGCATTACCCAAGCCGATCCAAATAGCTGAAATACCGAAGTTCCATCCGAACATTCCGGCATATCCGATAAACACTACTGCAGAAAAATAAGTCGCACCGTACGAAAATGCCGTCAACCACGGCCCTACGGAACGTCCGCCGAGTACAAAGGACCCGACATCTTTCGAATTTCTGCTGGTATATATACCTACAGAAATTGTAATTGCAAAAAAAAGTAAAATGAAAATTGCATAGAAAGTGTCTTTGTTTTGCCACATAACTACCATCCTCCTGTCTATCATCAGACGCTACAATAACTGCACGGCGCAGTCAACCCATTGATGATAGCAAAGATTAATCATCGTTTCAAATGTTTTATGACATTTATCAGCAGAAAATGAACGATTTCGAATAATTGTATTTGATTATTTATTTGTTGTGTTCAAATACGATACCCCTCACTTATTCGAAGCGTAGCGTAACTTCTTCCTTGATCGAAAATCTCCGGTTCAGGGAGTCCCCTCAAAAGACCGTATCCGGTTGCGTCCCTTTATTCGTGTTTGTATTTCGCTTCGAGTTTGCCCATGAATAGTCCGAGAGCCAGCCCGGCCAGAAACAAAATGCTGCTGACAATAATGATGCCTGCATTGATGCCGGAGTAATCGGGCGTGAAGGCAATTATTGCGGTCGAAGCAACTACAACACCGAGAATTACGTGAAATACATTGGCGTATGCAATTTTCAGAATATACTTCATCAGCTTGGCAAAACCCAACACGCATAAGACACCGCCGATGCCGACGGGAATGATAACGGATAAATCATGGTCTTTGACGCCCTGCATCAGGGGACCGTACATCTTGAGATAAATAAGGAAATTTGACGGACTCAGTCCGGGAACAATTGCACCGAGTGCAAAGATGGCTCCTGCCATGATCCATGTAAAAAAATTCAACGGAACTTCCGTGTCAAGGAATTGCTTTGCGCACAGCAGACCTGCAAATACCAGAATAGCAGTAACAACTGCAATAACTAAATGCCTTGGTTTACGGCCTTCTTTGCCTGCTTCCTTATAAAGAGAAGGCATTGTGCCGAGAATACATCCGATAAAACACCAGATCGTCTGAATCACTGCCACTCCAGGGACTTCTTCCGTGCCCACCAGATATACCAGCGGAATCGACAATATGAAAAATCCAAAAATTCCGCCGAGCCCGACCGGAATGAAGAAGAGCACGTTCTTCCAGAAATCCTTCCAAAGGTTTGCAAGAAATTCGATCATTCTCTCATAAATGCCAAAAACCGCCGCTAAGGCGCCACCGCTTACACCCGGCAAAATGGCTCCGGTTCCAATAAACATACCTTTAATAAAACGGATTATCCAGTCGACTATTTTGTTGTTTTTCATCTGTATCTCCTATTGCTGAATAGATATTGATAGAACAAACACGATATGAATTCTAGCAGAACCAAACCGATAGCACAAATCAGAAATTTGTGTATCGCATTTCTCCGATAAGTCTTGATAAATACGTCACAATCTTTCGTGTATTAAGCTCCGCCATAAAGAGAAAAGCCCCTTCTCCCGCCGGAGTTCCGCAGGATCGCTTGCGATCCGAGGACTTGTCCGAACGCCGGAAGAAGGGGCTTTTCGAATCTGGTGCGGATGACAGGACTTGAACCTGCACTCTCGCGAACTGGAACCTAAATCCAGCGTGTCTGCCAATTCCACCACATCCGCATAAATTATGAACTTAATAATACTATCATCTTTACTCTGATGAATTCAAGTGCGAAATACGATTTCGAGTTCAATTACGTTATCGGTATTTTTGTCATCGCCAGAATTATCGAGAAATTTATGAGAAAGTCAGAGATCGAAAAAATATACGCCTCCGCCGATACCTCGACAGAAGCGCATATATTATATTCCTCTATCAATTAGAAAAGCTGGTATTTCTTACTCATCAAGTCTTAATACACTCATGAATGCTTCTTGAGGGACCTCAACGCTGCCAACCTGGCGCATCTTCCTCTTTCCTTCTTTTTGCTTTTCCAAGAGTTTCTTCTTTCGAGTGATGTCACCGCCATAGCACTTGGCGAGAACATCTTTTCGATAAGCGCGAATAGTCTCTCGGGCGATGACTTTGCCTCCGATACATGCCTGCACCGGAATTTCAAATTGCTGCCTCGGAATGTTGTCCTTGAGTTTTTCAGCCATTCTTCGTCCGCGATCGTATGCTTTTTCTCGGTGTACAATAAATGACAATGCGTCAACCACTTCGCCCTTAAGCAAAATGTCGAGTTTCACAAGATCGGATTTTTGATAACCATCCATCTCGTAGTCAAGAGATCCGTAACCTCTGGTTCTGGATTTCAGAGCATCAAAGAAGTCATATATGATCTCGTTAAGCGGCATGCGATAATGCAGCATAACACGCAGTTCATCCATATATTCCATGTTGATATATTCGCCGCGTCGATCCTGACAGAGATCCATAATATTTCCGACGTATTCCTTGGGCGTCATGATTGTTGCTTTTACGATCGGCTCCTCAATATAATCGATTTCTGAAGGGTCGGGCATATTAGTCGGGTTATCCATTCGGATCTCTTCACCACGTATCGTAAAAAGCTTATAAACAACAGACGGGGCCGTCGAGATAAGTTCGAGATTGAATTCGCGCTCAAGTCGCTCTTGCACAACCTCGTAATGCAAAAGGCCCAAAAAACCACATCGAAAACCAAATCCGAGCGCAACCGAAGTCTCCGCTTCAAAAGACAAGGCAGCATCATTAAGTCGAAGCTTTTCCAATGCATCTCTTAAATCCGGATATTTGGCGCCATCGACGGGGTACAGACCGCAAAATACCATTTGCTGAATCTTTTTATATCCCGGAAGCGCTTCTTTTGCAGGGCGGTCAGCATGTGTCACCGTATCGCCAGGTGCCGTATCTCTGACATTTTTAATGGAGGCGCAAATATATCCGACTTCACCGGCCAAAAGTTTATCGGTGGGTATAAAGATACCCGGATGAAAATATCCGAGTTCTGTAACAATGAATTCTTTTCCGGTGTGCATCATTCGTATCTTGTCACCGATAGCCACCTGACCATCAAAAATGCGGACGTTAACAATAACACCCTTATAGGTATCATACTTTGAGTCAAAAATGAGCGCACTGAGAGGCTTTTCATCATCGCCTTGTGGCGGCGGCAAATACTTGACGATATTTTCGAGTACTTCTTCAATTCCGATATTACTCTTTGCAGAAATCAAAGGAGCATACGACGCATCCAATCCGATGACGTCTTCAATTTCTTTTCGAACTTCTTCGGGCTGTGCCGATGGTAAATCAATCTTATTAATGACCGGAAGAATTTCTAGATCTGCATCAAGCGCTAAAAAGACATTTGCCAGGGTTTGCGCCTCTATGCCTTGAGCCGCATCGACCACCAGCACAGCACCGTCGCAAGCACGAAGACTTCGAGATACTTCGTAATTGAAATCGACATGTCCGGGCGTGTCAATTAGATTGAGAAGATAGGTTTGACCGTCTTTTGATTTATACATCATGCGCGTCGCCTGTGCCTTAATCGTAATGCCACGCTCGCGCTCAATATCCATATTGTCCAGAACCTGATTTTGCATTTCTCGTGTTGTCAGTACACCCGTATTCTCGATCAGACGATCGGCCAGAGTGGACTTGCCATGATCAATATGGGCGATGATGCTGAAGTTGCGTATTAATTTTTGTCTATCCATTGTCTCTTATCGTCCTACTCTCATCTTGTTATCATTGTGGAGGAGTTGCGGCCAAAAACTTTAAATCGCTGAAAGGAAATACCTTGACCAAGACCTTTGCCTTAATTCTGTCGATATGAAAAGGACCTAATCGCCGGCTATCATTACTGACTCCTCGATAATCTCCCATGCAATAATATTCATTTTCGCCCAAAGTGACATTGTCATACCCGTTCATCACGCCCTCAGAGCGTACAGTTGTCTCCGTTCCCTCAAGAAGATAAGGCTCGTCGAGCAACTGTCCGTTCAAATAGACCTTGCCATCTGTAATGAGCACCGTATCTCCGGGGACACCAATGATTCTTTTGATGAGCATTTTTTCCTCACCGAAAAAACCCGGAATGCCATCGGCATTAATAGTTACGATGTCGCCGTGATCAAAAGACGAGGTATACTTCGAAATCATTTCGACGAATACGGCGTCTCCGTCATACAATGTCGGTTGCATCGAATCGCCGTAAACGTCGTTGCGCTGAATAACGAATACGATCAGTAGAATACCGATAATAAGACCCAGCGTGATGAACCTCACGGTATCGAGAATTGCATATGCCAAACCGGTTTTTTCCCGAGAGGCTCCTTCTTTATCCGCTTGAGCGACACCGACTCTCTTTACAGAAGCAGCCGGCATTTCATAAGGGACATTTTCGTCAATGCGCTCATTTGCAAGAATCGAACCCTCAATGGAATATTCTGACATGGAATTAGAAGTATGATCCATTGCTACGTGACTCGTCTCTGAATCTTCTTCTTCTTCAGAAACCGATATAATCTTTCCGATATATGAAGAATCCGTGTCTGCATTCGCCTGACCGGCTGAATTATCCCGCATCGGAGATACGAGTGTTTTTTCGCTCTTCTCGATTCCGGTAAGAACCTCTTCATGAGCCTCGTCGTTATTAAGTAACGACGGTACCAATGGCGAGTGATTATTTTCATTCGAATTACTCTTCATCACTTAACTCCTTAACAGAAATGCCCAATTCTTCCAGTTGCTTATCGGCAACCGGTGCAGGGGCCTCTGTCATTAAACACGAAGAATTTTGAACTTTGGGGAAAGCGATGACATCTCGAATACTCTTGGTCCCGGCGAGAAGCATAACCATGCGATCTAATCCAAATGCCAAACCTCCATGCGGAGGAACACCATATTTAAACGCATCAAGCAAGAAGCCAAACTGAGCATTAGCTTGTTCTTTGGTAAAACCGAGCAACATGAACATTTTTTCTTGCAATGCTTGATCGTGAATACGTATGCTTCCGCCGCCGAGCTCTGTTCCGTTGAGAACGATATCGTAAGCGTTCGATCTCACGGCCGCCGGATCCTTCTCAAGCATAGCCATATCTTCCGGCATCGGGCTTGTGAATGGATGGTGTTTAGCCACAAAACGGTCCTCTTCTCCGTCATACTCAAGAAGCGGAAATTCGGTAACCCAAAGTGGTGCAAACATAGACTCCGGAATCAGGTTCATCTTCTCTGCGACAGCACACCGAACCGCACCGAGCGCATCATAGACCGTCTGATTGTCACCGGACACGATCAATATTAAATCTTCCGCAGTCGCGTTCATCGAATTTTTGATTCGATCAATCTGATCCGGACTCAAGAATTTTAGGAATGATCCTCTTGCAGGTTCAGAAGCAACCAACCAAGCCAACCCGCCGGCACGATAGGTCTTCGCTACTTCCGCGAAGGCGTCGACTTCTCTTCTGGAAAGCGATGCGCCCCCGGGCACACAAATTGCTCGAATACTGCCACCTGAAGACAGCGTTGTTTCAAAAGGAGGAAATGCTATATCCGAGACGATTTGGCTTATGTTGTTGAGCTCCAGACCAAAACGAATGTCCGGCTTATCGGAGCCGAAACGATCCATTGCTTCCTGATAAGTCAGCCTTGGAATAGGAAGCTGTATCGGGCGACCCATAATTTTATCGAATACTTCTGCAAGGAAACCTTCCGTCACAGACATTACATCGTCACTGTCGACAAAACTCATCTCCAGATCGATCTGTGTAAATTCAGGCTGACGGTCCGCTCGTAAATCCTCATCCCTAAAACACTTCGTAATCTGCATGTATCGATCGTATCCCGAAACCATCAATAATTGCTTATAAAGCTGCGGTGATTGCGGAAGTGCGAAAAACGAACCGTTTTTCACGCGACTGGGAACTAAATAGTCACGTGCTCCCTCCGGTGTGCTTTTGCCAAGCATCGGTGTTTCGATTTCAACAAAACCGTTATTATCAAAATAATCTCTCGCACACTTGGCAATGCGATGACGGAGCATCAAATTACGTTGCATGTCCGGTCTTCTCAAGTCGAGATAACGGTACTTCAATCTCAATGCTTCATTCGCATCTACTCCTTCTTCGATATAGAATGGAGGGGTCTGCGATTCTGACAGAATTCGAATCTCATCGACAATGACCTCGATCTGTCCGGTCTTCATTGCCGCATTCGGAGCGCTTCTTCGAGAAATTTTGCCTGAGCAAGCCAAAACATACTCACTTCTGATTCTCGACGCCTTACTCCTGACTTCCTGATTACTCTCAGGTGATACAACCAGCTGAATTTCACCCGTCCGGTCACGAAGAGTGATGAACGTCAAACCGCCCAAATCCCGGGATTTATGACACCACCCCATTAATGTGCAATTCTTGCCGATATCCGCTTCACCCAATTCCGCGCAGTAATCCGTTCGCTTCATCCCAACAATATGTTCTGCCATAATACTCAAATCTCCTTCTTGGATTCATTCATAAATAACGCAGCCTGCTCCGGCAAATCGGAAATCTCGATGTCCATTTCGAAACCATCCTTCATGCGCTTGATCTTGGCCTTTCCGGAAGCCACTTCGTCGTCACCGATTACAATCATATATGGTATGCCTAACTTGTTGGCATATTTCATCTGTGCGCGAAAACTACGACCCATCAAATCAACTTCACAGGAAATGCCTGCCCGGCGCAATCGATGTGCAAGTTGAAAAACCTTTTGGTATGAGGCGTCTGACATGTGAACCAAACAAAGCTTAACGGGCTCTCGCTCCGATAATACGACACCTTGAGATTCAGCTTCCATTAAGAATCGCTCAACACCCATTGCAAAGCCTATGCCGGGAACCGACGGTCCTCCCATAGTCTCAACCAAACGATCATATCGACCTCCGCCGCATATTGTACCCTGCGTGCCGACATGATCGGATACGAATTCAAATACGGTTCGCGAATAATAATCGAGTCCGCGAACAATAGACGGATCAACCTCATACGTGATATCAAGAGAAGATAAAGACGCCTGCAATCCACTAAAATGTGTACGACAATCCTGACACAAATACTCTATCTGTCGCGGTGCTTCTGTAACAAATGGCTTACAACGCTGTTCCTTACAGTCAATCATCCTCTGAGGATTAATCTCATAACGTGCTTTACAGTCATCGCACATAGCCGCAACCTTATCCGAAAAATACTCGACTAATGCCTGATGATAGATCGGCCGACAAGAGGGGCAACCAATGCTGTTAATACATAGTCGCGTTTGAGCGATTCCGACTCGCTCGAAAAACGTGCAAAGAAGACTAATAATTTCCGCATCAATTTCAGGTCCCGAAGAACCGAAAGCCTCAACGCCAAATTGGTGAAACTCCCTATATCGACCCTTTTGCATTTTCTCATAACGAAACGCCGTAATATTGTAAAAAAGCTTAACCGGACTGGGCATTGATCCCATTCCGTTTTCGATAAAGCTTCTGACTACTCCGGCCGTACCTTCGGGACGCAAAGTAATGCTTCGGCCACCTTTGTCTTCAAACGTGTACATTTCCTTACGGACGACATCCGTGGCATTCCCGACACCACGTTCGAAAATATCCGTATGCTCAAAAGTCGGAATTCGTATTTCAGAGAAGCCATATTGTGCGCACACTTCGGCAAAAACGCGTTCTGCTTTTTGCCAGAGATGAATCTGATTCGGTAATATGTCTTTAGTACCTTTGGGGAGGCTTAATTTCATGAATAAAAACTCCTGATCGTATTCGCACGGAAAAACCCTGCAACAAAATATTATACATCAGTTCAGCTCAAACCGATAGAGCAACATCGCTAATACAGAAGGCCCGGCGGTCTCCGTACGAAGAATTCTTTTGCCAAGTGTCACCGGGATGGCTCCCGATTGAATTGCAGCCTCGACCTCTTCTTTTTCGAATCCGCCCTCCGGCCCGATAAATACAGAAATCGACGGCCTGTAAATACCCTCTTCCGAAGAATTTTCGGCGAGAGCCGGATTCGGAAAGTCGAGTAACTCGCGCTTGTGAGAAAAAAATGATTCGAGCACTTGGCCAAAGGACTTGTCCGTCTCATTTTCCCAAGGAATAATCACTATATCGCTGATTGATTTGGCCATTTCCAGAGCTTTTTGAAATCTTACTACGGATGTCACCTCAACCACCTTGCCTCGACCACTTTGTCTGCTTGCCTCAAGTGCTATTTTCGACCATCGATCCAACTTGCCTGAGCCATCTTTATCCTTGACTTTAACTATGGTTCGAGCTGAGTCAACAGGAATAATCGTGTCAACGCCCAATTCTACAGACTTTTGAATGGTGTAGTCCATTCGCTCTCCTTTGGATACACTCTGAAATAGCATAACTCGATAATTGGGCTCGGAATCGTTCTTCTTGAAGCCAATGATTCGTAAATTCACGCCCTCCGAATCAAAATTATCTATGGCACAGGTATAGTCTGTCATCGACTTATCGCAAACGATGATGATATCACCATGATTCATGCGAAGTACACTCTTGAGATATTTTTGTTGCTCTTTATCGAGCCTCAGTTCGACTTGATCTGAACGCAATGAATCAGATATAAAAATTCGGGTCATTATTTGTCTCCTATAAGAGATTTATAAAATTTATCACGATTATACGATAAACAAGACAAAAAGTGATTGTCTATTTTTGTTGACATCTTTATAATTAATATATCTGAGGATTTAAATGGAGGTAATATTTATGAAGTACGAAATCAAAGGCGCCCCTCTTCCTGTTGTCATCTGTGAGGTAGAGCCCGGAGAGAGCCTGATTACAGAAAGCGGTTCAATGTCCTGGATGACGCCGAACATGGTCATGGATACCGTCAGTGGTGGTCTTGGAAAATCTTTGGGACGTATGTTCTCCGGAGAATCACTTTTCCTCAACAAGTATACTGCCGAAGGCGGACAAGGAATGATTGCATTTGCATCCAGCTTTCCCGGCCAAATTCTGCCGATAAACATCGAGCCTAATTCCAGCATGGTAGTTCAGAAATCCGCATTTCTGGCTTCTCAATCGGGGGTTGAGCTTTCAATCCATTTCCAGAAAAAATTCGGCGCCGGTCTTTTTGGCGGTGAAGGGTTTATCATGCAAAAACTATCCGGACAGGGTCTTGCTTTCATCGAAATTGATGGTTCCATAGTTGACTATCAGCTTGCGGCAGGGCAAAGCATGTTAATTGACAACGGCTATTTGGCCATGATGGACGCCTCAGTCACGATGGACATTCAGACCGTCAAAGGTCTCAAAAACAAACTTCTCGGCGGCGAGGGCTTCTTCCTGACCAAAGTAACCGGACCCGGTCGTGTATGGATTCAAACCATGCCTATCAACAACGTTGCCAAGTCTCTGGCTCCCTATATCGTTACAAAATCCTGATTCAACCCAACCCCTCAGACAACAAAGGTCCCGAAGCAATTCGGGACCTTTGTCTTGTCAAGTGTATTTATTCCGGACATACTCCGCCTAAGAATTACTGAATTCCGGGTATGCTCGGCAATGTTGCAAATCCCTGTTCAAGATCCGCATCGGTAGGAACATAATCGTTCATTTTTCCTTCTTTGTAATCCATATACGCGTGCATATCAAAGTATCCTGTACCGGTCAGATTAAAGAGAATCGTCTTGGCTTCGCCGGATTCCTTACACTTGAGAGCTTCATCGATGGCCACTCTTATGGCGTGCGAAGACTCCGGAGCGGGCAATATAGTCTCATTTTTGGCGAAAATAGTAGCTGCATCAAAGACCTTGGTCTGCTCAACCGCCACTGCCTCATCAAGATATCCGTCGTGATAAAGCTTAGAGATGATCGGAGACATACCGTGATAACGAAGTCCGCCGGCATGGTTCGGAGAAGGCATGAAGCCTGCACCGAGAGTGTACATCTTTGCGAGAGGCGTCACGTGTCCGGTATCGCAGAAATCGTATGCATATCTGCCGCGGGTCAAAGAAGGGCACGAAGCCGGCTCGACGGCAATAAAGTACGGGTGCCTCTTGCCTTCCAGCCGATCTCTCATAAACGGAGCCATAATGCCTCCGAGATTCGATCCGCCACCGGCACAACCTATAACAATGTCCGGATACTCATCAATCACTTCCATCTGCATCTTAGCTTCTTCACCGATGATAGACTGGTGCAACAGAACCTGGTTGAGAACCGAACCCAATACGTATCGGTATCCGGGGGTGGAAACCGCCCGCTCAATCGCTTCGGAAATAGCGCAACCTAAGCTTCCGCCGGTTCCCGGGTGCTCTTGCAAAATTTTACGGCCGATATTTGTCGTGTCAGATGGTGAAGGAATCAGGTCTGCACCGAATGTTTCTATGATAGCCTTCCGATAAGGCTTCTGCTCAGAACTGACCTTAACCATAAATACGGACAGCGGAATATTGAAATAAGCGCAAGCCATCGCCAATGCCGTTCCCCACTGTCCCGCTCCGGTCTCAGTCGTTAAACCCGAAAGACCTTGCTCCTTTGCGTAGTATACTTGAGCAGCTGCCGAATTCAATTTGTGACTTCCCGAAGTATTGTTGCCTTCGAATTTGTAGTAAATCTTTGCAGGCGTATCCAAAGCTTTTTCAAGCTCATAGGCGCGAATCAATGGTGATGGGCGGAAAATCTTGTAAAAATCCTGAACTTCTTCAGGAATATCAATATAACGAGTTACATTATCGGCTTCTTGCTTTGCCAACTCGGTACAGAAAATCGGCAATAAGTCGTCAAGCGTCACCGGTTGCATTGTGCCGGGATGCAGATAAGGCGCATGCTGCTCCTTCATATCGGCGCGAACGTTATACCACTTCGTCGGCATCTGATCCTCTGTTAAAAAAACTCTTTTCGGTACTTTTCGTGACATAATTATCTCCTTTCACGTGAGCATCGGTTGCCCACCAACCAAAATGATGACAAAAAAAACTCCTATCCCAGAAAAGGGACAAGAGCAAAATGCACCTGCGGTACCACCCAAATTGGTCGTATTAACAACCCACTTTGGTCACACTAGTGTGTGCTTCCCTTATAACGGGTAAAGTCCCCGTCAGCGGCTACGGATTGCCTTTCGCCACTGCCCTCTCAGGCCCATTCATGTCATAGACTCCATCGCGCTTCCACCGTCCGCAACTCGCTATTTGAGGCTGAACAGACACTACTATCCCTGATCATCGGTTTTATCATATAGATAGATAAGAGTATGCTACAGGAAAGAATGAAAGTCAATAATTTCAAAATGACTCATCTTTATCTATTTTCCCGAAAAGCTAAACTGATTAATTGAGTGCTTGCGGTAAAGTCAAAAAGCTTATGATATACTGCCTACAAGTAACAAGAATCTCTTAAGACGGGACAATATTAATGGCAAAAACAGATCTTTCTTATTACTCTCAGTTAATTTTGGATTGGTATGACGAGAATGCCAGAGATTTGCCTTGGCGTAAATATCGAACCCCCTACTCGACATGGATTTCAGAGGTCATGTTACAGCAGACTCAAGCCATAACCGTCATTCCGTATTATGAGAAATTCATGCGCGATTTTCCGGATATTAAAGCATTAAGCGAAGCCGGCATTGATGATGTACTGTCTCACTGGGCGGGACTTGGTTACTATTCACGTGCCAAAAATCTCAAAAAAGGTGCCGATTACTTTACGCAACTACACAACGGAATGATTCCCGATAATAAGAGCGACCTTATAAAAGCGCCCGGGATCGGCCAGTACATTGCCGGAGCTATTCTTTCGATGGCATTCAATCAGCCGGAACCGGCCGTCGACGGAAATCTGATTCGAGTCATCGCCCGTCTATTTGCACTAATGATCGTTCCGGGCTCATCGGAAGCCCTTCGAACTGTACAAGCAAAACTCAGGGAAATGATGCCCTGCGACCGCCCCGGGGATTTTAACGAAGCCTTGATGGACATCGGCGCGATGATTTGCACCCCCAAATCTCCGACTTGTGATCATTGCCCGCTGTCTCAAGTGTGTCACTCCCATCAGCTCGGAAAAGAGACTGATTTTCCACTCAAAAAAACCGCAACCAAGGTGCGGATTGAGGAACGAACCATCTTCATAATATTCTCCGAAAATCGCATTGCAGTTCGTCGCAGACCCGATCACGGACTTCTTGGTCGCTTATATGAATTTCCATCGATTATTGGCCATTGTCCGGAAGAAAGCTGCACCGATACTCTTGAGCGCCATTTCGGAATACAACGCGAACACATCCTCTCCATCCGTGCGCTTGAAAATGATTCTTTCAAATTTTCGCACTTAATCTGGGACATGAAAGCTTTTCAAGTTGATCTTAATTCGTCATTGATTAATACCGAAATTCTGTCATTGAGAGAGACAGAGTATTCATACGGGACGGAATTGCATCCGGACATCCATCAAGCGCCACTTCAATTTTATGAGATAGAAAATGCCGCAGGGCTAGCATTCCCAACGGCACTTAAGACTTATAAAGATTATCTTTTTCAAGCAATCACCGAGCAAAAACAATCGCATGCCAGTCATTGAGCTCCGTCTCATCGTAAACAGTAAACTGATTAGCCAGAAACGCATCCAATACTAATTGACGTTTGCCGGATATAATGCCGCTCACAATGATTTTGCCGCCATCTTCAAGATAATCTCCGATTACCGTTGAAAGATCAACCAGTACATCCGCAATAATGTTGGCTACGACTAATGAGTATTTTTGCCTGTGTGCGTCTTTAAGTTCGCCGGAATGACAATTTACGGTTACGTTATTATCTCGAACATTCTGATCAGCGACAACCACTGCTTGAGGATCGATATCGATTGCCTCAACCTGAGAAGCACCCAGTTTTGAAGCGACGATGGAGAGAATTCCTGAGCCGCAACCTAAATCCAAAACACAACTGTCTTGAGTTACTAAACGGTCCAAAAAACGAGCACACATCATTGTCGTCTCATGCGTTCCCGTACCAAAAGCAGAACCCGGATCTAAATATATCTCGATCATGCCCGTCTCATTTGGTGAAATATTTCTTTCCCAAGTCGGACAAACGGCGATCCGTTCTGACAAGACAAAGCGTTTATAGTCCTGCTTCCAGTTATTTTCCCAGTCTTCTTGATGGACCGTGATATGAGAGATCTGTAAGGAACCGACCGGAAGGAATTCAGATATCTTCGAAAAACGGTCGGACATTTTTTGCATTAAAGACTCCGGTTCCATCGGAATACCGCTATTGTAGTCATATAGTCGACTGTCAAAATTTAACTCAAAATCGTCCTCAACGTTGCGGACGAATACCATGTCATTCAATCTGGGGAAATATGCCCGAACAGTCACTTCGTCTTCTTGTGATTCCAGAAATCCCTCATCTGCATAGGATAAGGAGTTTGGATCCTCAAGAATAAGTCGAATGTCCTCTTTGTCGGTAACCGCCAAACCGACTGCACCCCATTGAGCTAAAAGTTCGCATATGACTTCTGAAGCATCGTGATCCGTAATAATCGTGTACTCTTCCCATTGCATATCAAATACCAAAAATATCCTTCACTTTATTGAAAAAACCGCTTCTCTTCTGGTAATTTTTTTCGTTGAGCGTCGACTCAAATTGCTTGAGAACGGCTTTTTGATCTTCATTAAGATGCAAAGGAACTTCAAGTATAAATCGACATATGTGATCGCCTCTGTTACCGGGACGATTTTTGATCGGAATACCCTTACCTCGCAGTGAGATTGTATCAAATGGCTGTGTTCCTTCCTTAATGTGCGTGGTAACTTTGCCGTCAATCGTCGGCAAATCTATATCTGCACCCAACGCAGCCTGTGCATAAGTAATCGGAACATCGCAGTATGTGTGGTATCCTTTGCGCTCAAATACCGGATGAGGCTTCACTTTGATCTGAATGTACAAATCACCGTATGGGCCGCCGCGCTGACCGGGCTCTCCCTCTCCGGGAATCGGAAGCATATCTCCGGTGTCGACACCTGCCGGTACTTTGATTTTCAAATCCTTTTTCTTAACCTTCCGCCCACGTCCACCGCAAGAAGAACATGGATTTCGAATAATCGTCCCTCTGCCGCCGCAAGCCGGACAATCCTTCGTAACCATTGTGATTCCAAAAAGTGTTTGAGTCTGTTGCTGAATTCTTCCGGCGCCTTTACAGGTCGGACACGTCTCCGGAGAAGAGCCTGCCGCCGTGCCGGCGCCGCTGCAGACTTCACAAACATCTTCTTTGCTGAAATTGATAGTCTTTTCGACACCGAATGCCGCCTCCATGAAATCAAGCGTCATGCCGTACTTAAGGTTCGCGCCTTTTACAGGACCGCTGCGACGACGTCCGCCGCCGCCAAAAGCACCCCCGAAAAACGAACCGAAAAGATCTCCCAAATCAATATCGGCTGCATTAAAACCACCGAATCCGGAAAATCCTTGTCCATCCATACCGGCATGTCCGAATTGATCATACTGTCGCCGTTTATCTCCATCAGACAGTACCGCATAGGCCTCATTAGCCTCTTTAAATTTTGCTTCGGCTTCCTTGTCATTTGGATTGAGATCCGGATGGTATTTTTTCGCAAGTTTTCTATAGGCTTTTTTTAAGTCATCATCCGTCGCACTTTTACCTACGCCCAGAACCTCATAATAGTCACGCTTCTGCTCTGCCAAAGACGTGCCCTCCTCAATTCGTATTAAGATCAAAACAGCATAAATGCGGAATAATCCGCATTTATGCCGAATCGAATATTATTGTGTGTTTAGAAATCGCCGCCGGCGTTCTTAAATCCTTCCGAATCCGGGTTCTGATCCGAGTATCCGGTGAAATCTTCAGGATTCGGCTGGCCGGCTCCGCCCTGCGGATTGCCCTGAGAATAAATCTTTTCGCTGATCTTGTAGAAAGCCTGTTGAACCGCCTCAGTCTCTTTTTTCATATCGTCATAATTGTTAGCGGCAATCGCTGCTTTAAGACGCTCGAGAGCCTCATCAACCGGGGCACGGTCTGCAGCGTCAATCTTATCTGCAAGATCGGTCAGGGTCTTTTCAGTCTGGTAGACCGACGACTCTGCATGGTTCTTGATCTCGATTTCTTCTTTGCGCTTTGAATCTTCAGCCGCATGAAGCTCTGCATCTTTGACGGCTTTCTGGATCTCTTCTTCAGTCATATTAGTAGAAGCCGTGATCGTAATCTTTTGCTCGCGACCTGTACCCATGTCCTTCGCCGTGACGTGAACGATACCATTTGCGTCGATGTCAAAAGTGACCTCAATTTGCGGTACTCCTCTGGGCGCCGGTGCGATACCATCAAGTATGAAATTACCGAGCGTCTTATTGTAGGCTGCCATTTCACGCTCGCCTTGGAGAACGTGAACATCAACTTGTGTCTGTCCGTCCGCTGCGGTCGAGAAAACCTGACTCTTCTTGGAAGGAATCGTTGTATTTCTCTCAATCATCTTGGTGAATACGCCGCCCTGCGTCTCGATTCCCAGCGAAAGAGGGGTAACATCTAAGAGAAGCAAGCCCTTAACCTCACCGGTTAATACTGCGGCTTGGATTGCAGCTCCCACCGCGACGCACTCGTCCGGGTTAATCCCCTTAAAAGGCTCTTTTCCGAAATACTTCTTGACTGCGTCTTGGACCGCCGGGATACGTGTCGATCCGCCGACCAAAAGAATCTTGTGAATATCGCTCGGAGATACACCGGAATCACTCATGGCACGCTTTAACGGCTCCATGGTCTTCTCAACAAGATCTCCGGTCAACTCATCAAACTTCGCACGCGTCAAATTCATATCCATATGCTTCGGACCCGTTGCGTCAGCAGTGATATATGCCAAATTGATATTGGTCGTAGTGACTCCGGATAGCTCAATCTTTGCTTTTTCCGCTGCTTCACGAAGTCTTTGCATCGCCATTTTATCTGCACGAAGGTCGACGCCTTGATCTTTTTTGAAAGAATCAACGAGGAAATCCACGATTCTGTTGTCAAAGTCATCTCCGCCAAGTCGATTGTTACCGGCTGTTGCAAGGACTTCAAAAACGCCGTCACCGATTTCGAGAATTGATACGTCGAATGTACCGCCGCCCAAGTCAAAAACCAGAATTTTCTGATCGCTTTCTTTGTCGAGACCGTAAGCCAAAGAAGCAGCTGTCGGTTCGTTGATGATACGAAGAACCTCAAGTCCCGCAATCTTACCTGCATCCTTGGTTGCCTGACGCTGGGCATCAGAGAAATATGCCGGAACCGTAATAACGGCCTGCGTTACAGTTTGTCCCAAATACGCCTCAGCATCTTGCTTGAGCTTAGTTAAAAGCATCGCAGAAATTTCCTGCGGCGAGTATTGCTTATCATCAATGCTGACTTTAAAATTCGTACCCATCTCTCTTTTGATGGATTGAACGGTACGATCCGGATTGGTCACAGCCTGACGCTTAGCAACCTGCCCGATTAGACGTTCGCCGGTTTTCGAAAATGCAACGACAGACGGTGTCGTTCTGTTGCCTTCCGGATTCGGGATAACGACGGCTTCACCGCCCTCCATAACCGCAACGCAAGAGTTAGTAGTTCCAAGATCAATTCCAATTACTTTAGCCATATTAATATCCTCCAAATTCTCTGTTTCTTAGATTCTTTTTGTCATTATGTGATCAACGATGCCATATTTCATAGCCTCTTCCGCCGTCATCCAATTGTCTCTGTCCATATCTTTTTCGATAACCTCAATCTTCTGCCCGGTCATTTCCGACATCAGTCGATTGAGCTTTTCTCTCATCTTGATAATGTGCTTCGCCGCAATCTCAATGTCACTGGCTTGGCCTTGTGTCCCGCTCGATGGCTGGTGAATCATGACTTCGGCATTGGGCAAAATAAACCGCTTACCCTTCGCACCGGCTGCCAACAGAAATGAACCCATCGATGCTGCCATACCCATTCCGATGGTCTGGACATCCGGCTTAATGTGTTGCATTGTGTCGTAAATCATCAAGCCGTCGGAGACCGAACCGCCCGGACTGTTGATATAAAACTGAATATCTTTGTCCGGATCCTCAGCTTCGAGAAAAAGGAGCTGAGCGGTAATCAAACTCGCAGTAATGTGATTAACCTCTTCGGAGAGAATAATAATTCTTTCCTTAAGTAGTCTGGAAAAAATATCGTAGGCTCTTTCACCACGGTTTGTCGATTCAATGACGGTCGGAACCAAGCTGGATTGAATGCTTTCATGTCTCATAAATAGTTCTCCTCTTGCATAATTTAGTTTGCTACCTTAACGACTGTGTGACGAATAATTTTGTCTTTGGCTTTATAGCCTTTTTGAAAAACCTGAACAACACATTGCTCCCCGAATTCCTCATCTTCAACATGCATAACCGCCTCGTGAAGTTCCGGATCAAAATCAGATCCTTCTTCGCAGTCAATCGGCTCAATACCGAGCTTATTAAATACGTCCTGTACCTGTCTATAAATCATATCGATACCTTCGGCAACTTTTGCTGCCGTCGTATCTGATATGTTCTTAGAATGACAAATCGCACGCTCAATATTGTCGACAACCGGGAGAAATTCTTTTGCAATTTCTGCCAGCGCCTCAGCATAAAGAGACTCTTTTTCCTTGACCGTACGTTTTCGATAATTATCATACTCTGCCAGCAATCGGATGTGTTGATCTGAAAGAGTATTGAATTCTTCGGCGGACACCGTTTCCTCCTGCTGCTCAGAAACCATTGCTTCCGCTTCGAATTGTGCTTCCTCCCGATCCTTTTCGATTTCTGATTCCCGAGCTGCTTTGTTGTTCTTAGATTTAGCCATTTAGCCAATATCCTCCATTCTGTTATTGTCATTTTTTAAGTGCTTATCAATAAGCACTCTCACAAAATTCATCTGTGAGACCACTTTGGAATAGTCCATTCTCTTAGGTCCGATTACACCGATATTCCCGACTATTTTATCATCTACATTGTAGGTGGTGGTAACAAAACTACAATCCGAGAGTCCTTGGAGCGTGATCTCTTGGCCAATCCGAATCATATACGTGCCATCGGGGCCGTTCCGACCGGACAGCTCATCCAAGTAGCCCGCAACCATGCCGTCTCTTGATAAAGTGTCAAATACATTTTTGGCCCGGTCTACATCCCTAAACTCCGGCAAAGACAGCAAGCGATGCGAGCCGTCTATATATAATTCCAGATGGTCTGCTTGCTTAATCGCAGTATATGCCTCGAAAAGGACCTGATTAAGTATGGAATCCGGAATGGGGGTATCCTTAACCGCCGATGTTATCGTAACCAACGTAATATCTTCTAATGACAATCCACACAGACCTTGCTCAATTGCAGTCGATACTTCAAACAACTGTTCCGCAGTAAGGTAATCCGGGATACGAACCAATTTATCTTTAACTACTCCGGCAGACAAAACAACAACGACCAGTACCTTTCCGGGCTCAATCATCATCATCTTGAGCTGTTTGAGATAACTGCTCCTGAGCCGAGGGGTCAACGCAACGGACACATATCCGGTTTGCTCAGACAGAGCGCTCGACGCATTCTTGAGTAATTGCGTGAGCTCGCTAAAACTCGTGCTGATTCTTTGTCGGATCTCATCCGCCTGGACATCGGATAATTGATCAATTCTCATAAGAGAATCGACATATTCTCTATATCCCTTATCTGAAGGAACTCTGCCGGCTGAGGTATGAGGTTGCTCTAAATAGCCCAACTGTTCCAAGTCAGACATTTCGTTTCGAAGTGTCGCTGAACTTAAATTAAACGGATGGCGCGACAACAAAGACTTCGATGCAACCGGCTCGGCTGTCTCGATGTAATCGTCAACAATCGCTTGAAGAATATGTTTTTTTCTTCCCTCCAGCGTCATGCCATCATCTCCCTGCAATTATCTTAGCACTCAAGCCCTTCGAGTGCTAAGATGACTTTACCATCATAGTCAGAGAATGTCAAACAAAATCTCTGAAAACGAGATTAGCAAAATCGAGACCTTTAAGGGTAAGATAATAGCGGTCGAATTGATGCTCGAGCAGACCATCTGAAACATGCTTTTCAAGTATCCGAAAAAGGTCTTCCGGTAACTTCCCAAAACGTTCGATGAAATGATTGACACTTACACCATCAATCATTCTCAGCCCAAGTAAAAAGAATTCTTTTTGCTCTTCTTCCACATCAATTGAAACGCATTCGGATACAAGAGCCTCCGGATTGCCCGTTACATTAGATAAATATGTATCCAAATCTTCGATGTGGCCGATTCGATTCGAGTGGACGTATGAATGTGCCGCCAATCCGAAACCATAATATTCCGAAGCACTCCAGTACATACTGTTGTGACGACTCTCAAAACCGGGAATGGCAAAATTACTGATTTCATAATGTCGGTAACCTAAAGATATCAAGTGATTTCGAACCGCATGATACATTTTTCTCTCATAGTCCTCCGGCATCAAACGTTCAATCGATTCGGCGTACCTCTGCGCAAACACGGTTCCTTCTTCAAGAGACAACGAGTATACAGAAATATGTCGGATGCCTTTTTGGACGAGAATATCAATGTCAGAAATGACTTGATCTATTTTTTGGTTAGGAAGTCCGATTATCAAATCACATGAGATATTCAGAATACCTGCTTGCTGTATAAGCCCAATCGCGTCAAGAGCTTCTTGGGCAGTATGTGCTCTGCCCATACTGGCCAGCAAGTCTTCGTCGAGCGATTGAACGCCGAGCGACACTCTGTTTCCGCCTGCCTCGATAAATGAATTCAGAAAATCTATACCGGACGTATTCGGGTTCATTTCAACGGTAATTTCAGGATCAGGCACAAAACCAAAGAGCGCCCTTACCGTATCGACAATACGAAAAATATGATTATTCGAAAGCAACGACGGGGTGCCTCCACCGATATAAAGTGTTTTAAGCGCCGGAAGAACTCCGGCTGATTGAATTGACTCGAATTCCGCAAAACGCCGCATTTCCAAAATCAGCGCTTCGACGTAACGGTCTATTTGTGATTCGCTCGCCGAAAAGGAAGTAAAATCACAATAAAGGCATTTACTTACACAAAACGGAATGTGGATATAGGCCGAGCGAATACAGCTCATCGATGAAATCCTTTTATCTTCTTAACCGCATAATCGACTGCATGAGAAAAGCGGTCAAAGCTCGGTGATTTATTCACTTCCGGATTCATATGTACCGCAATATTCTCTGCCCATTCGCTCTTCAATTGCCCTACCGCAGGATAACCGATTCGGATTGTTCGATCAGCACGATCTTTCAGTATCACACGACAGAGTGTCTCCCAAGTCCCGCAAATACTATCTTGCTCATATTGATTGATTGCCGAAACATCCGCATCAGGATATGCAGCAAGAACCGCCGACTTGTCACCGAGCAACCAGGACTCCATTTCTTCAACACAAACACCTATGACATATACAAGGTTTGGTGCATTTCGTTGACATAAACTTCGCAGTCGATTAAATATCTGCGCAGGAGAATAACTGTCAGAATCCATGACAACAATAACAATCGTCTCCGTACCGGCATAGACGTGTTCATAAGCACGCAACTTTGCCGGAAGCAAGTCAAGCAGACCGGAAGCGTAAGGTTGCGGATCTTCGCTGTCATTGGACGGCCAATCGCCCAATCCACGATGCGGACGTATGTGTACATCCACATCCATGTCATATTTTCGAATCATTTTCGGAAGAATTTGATCAAGCACCATTCCGCCCGATCGATCTTCGGTTAATACTTCAAATCTCATACACACCTTCGAATTATTGTCATCTGTTGCCGTCAATCATCAAAATGTCCGGAGTACCAAATCGCGCCCATTCCGACGCCCTGTTCATACATTTCAACAACCAAAGGATCGGCTGCGGCAGGTGTAACTTCAACCGCACTCTCCTGTTCCGCAATATCTCTTTTAAAAATCCAAACCTCTTCAGGAGCAATCGATTCTAAAATGTACGGGTTGTGTGTTGTGAAAATTACTTGACACTCCGGGTGCCGAATTGAATATGCACGCAATTCTGCAGACAATACATCTACCATATCGTGATACAATCCCATATCCGGTGTCTCGATACATATCATCGGTCTTGGCCTTGGGTCCTCAAGTAGCAACAAGTACAAAAAGAGTTTGTTAGGACTTTGCCTGAAGCTATCAGGAAGTTTGTCTTTTAATTTACCGACACTCGGAATCTTACTATAAATCCTTGCAGTCAATCGCTCAAAATGCTCCGGGTTTTCTATTCGAATATAATCGAGAACATTCTGAACGTTTGTGCCATAACTATCAAGATGTTTGTGCCCACCCGGGGCAACCGCTGTCCGCGTGCCGTTGCCATTACTCGGCGATGAGAATTTGCAAAAATACCAACGAGAGATCTCATGATAGAGGCGATTCAAAACAGGACATTGCGGCATGCTGCCATACGTCCGCAAGGCAGAAAATCTTGAATCCGATATTTCAGCTTCACTTTCTTGATCTCGAAAACGAAAGACACCCTTACCGTTATTAATGTCTAATACCGTTTTCAGCAATGAATAATCTTCTCCCGAAAATACGTCGACCTGTTCATGGCTATATGATGGACGGCCATGCGCATCGGATGTTAGCGAGAATAAGTAACGCACAAGCACCGCAGATAAGTTGTATGGAGAATCTTTTAGTTTGACCTCAAAGCACAATTCAAATTCAATTGGCTCAAGCGCTGCATTGGGCAAATTAGAAAAACCCTTTCGACCCCTTATGACAGATGCCTCCGCACAACCCTTTACCGTCGAATCCGAAACGAAGGATAGAATATCGAGGAATAGACTTTTTCCGGTCTGGTTGCGACCGATTAATGCATTGATTCCCGAAAGCGGGAATGCAATCGATACGCCTGAAGAAAGTGCAGATGTATCTTTGACAAGCCCTGATTGAAAATCTTCGATCAAAGCGCCGATTTTATCCTCGAGAAATATGGAGTAATTGTTTATTTTGATACCGAGAAGCAATGAGCTCACCTCCTAAGAAGAAAAGGAGCTACTTGAGCTCCTTCTTGTTTTTCTGAACCTTAACGAGCATTTCTGTTAAATGATTCTCTATTTCTGAGAGGCGCTGTCTTGCATATTCTGTCGATGCAACCCGCATTTCCCAAGAGGTCTGATTCGCCTCTTCAATCATCTTATCAGCCACAGCTCGAGCCTGCAATGTTATCTCGTGTTCATCAATCATCATTGCCGATTGTTGTTCGGACTCGCGAAGAATACTCTCAGCCTTTTGTCGAGCGCTCGCAACAACTTGTCGGTTCTGCTCAACAATCCATCTTGCTTGACGAACTTCTTCGGGAAGTGCATCTCGAATCTGGTTAATCCAGTACAAAACGTCTTGTCTGTCTACAATACAATTGTCAGAAAATGGCAAGCCCTTTGCTTCCGATACTGTCGATTGAAGCTGATCCAGCAAATCAATAATATCTCCTTCGCCGGATCTATACTGACGTGGCATATCTGGCATACTGTTCCCCTCCATTAATCCCTTTTGCTTCTTTCTGAGATTGCAGCAGTAACGAAATCAACGATACTCGGCGCAACCATTTTAGAAATATTTCCACCGTAAAACGCCACTTCCTTAATGATGGTCGAACTTGTAAATGCAAGATCCGCGCTACACGGCAATAGAATAACGTCATATTCCGGCAACAAAAGTTTGTTGGCTGCGGCCATTTCCGCCTCATTCCGAAAATCTGATTCGCTTCTCAGTCCTCTGACGACCGCCGCCGCATCTACTTTAACAAACAAATCAACCAAAAGAGAGTCGTGTGAAATCACTTCGATTCCGGGAGTACCTTCAAGACACTTCTCTGCCATATATTTACGTTCTTGAGAAGTGAATGTCGGATGCTTGACGCTATTATTCATTACCGCGACAATCAAACGATCACAAAGCTTCGTCGCTCGTTTAGCGATATCAAGATGACCCAATGAAAACGGGTCAAAACTTCCGGGAAACACAAACGTCTTCAAAGTAGCAGAATACCCCCAACATCATAATATCTGATAAAATGTTAGCATTGTACTACCGTACTTACAACGTCTGCTCAATGTCAAATTGATTACAGTTTCATCAAATATATCATCAGAATCATGCTCAATGATTAAAACGCCATCTTCGGACAAGAGACTATTCTTGCATACTTGATCTGCGACGATGTCCAACATCTTCTTGGCTTCTTTGTAAGGCGGATCCATAAAAATGATATCAAATGACTCATTTCTGTCCGCAATTCGACGCAGCGCAGATGCGACATCTCCGGCAACGATCTCCGATTCTTGTATTCTTCCGGCCTTGGCTATATTTTCTTGAATAACATAAATACTCTGTCGATTCTTTTCAACAAATACGGCCTTAGACGCCCCCCGGCTCAAAGCCTCAAGCCCCATCTGCCCACTGCCGGCAAACAAATCCAAAAATGAGGCATTCGGTACGCGGACTTGAATAATTGAAAATATTGCTTCTTTTACTTTATCCGTAGTCGGACGAGTTCGATCGCCTTTGGGCGCATTCAAAATCATCCCTTTATTATCACCGGCAATAATTCTTGGCATGAATCCCTCCGCTGTATATATTATGCACTAAATAGACGACTGGCTACAGAATATGCCGTATCGAAGTTCAAAAAGCGTCGCTAATTCTTCTGATGATCTGTGGTTTGAATCCGCAATCTGATCGATATATGCTTCAACTTGCTTCGCCACGCGTTGCATCTTAGGCATATCGGTATGATAATCAGAAAAACGAAGCGTCGGCAACCCATGTTGACGAGTGCCGAAGAAATCCCCCGGACCTCTTGTCTCCAGATCCTTCTGAGCCAGTGCAAATCCATCGGAGTTCGCACACACAAAACGCAGCCGCTCCTTGATTTTATCTGATTCTGCATTGCTTTTGAGAATACATACCGACCGATAGGATCCTCTTCCCACGCGGCCTCTCAATTGATGCAGCGTTGCCAATCCGTAACACTCCGCATTTTCGATAACAATCAGTGACGCGTTCGGATTATCTACACCGACTTCAACCACAGTCGTACATATAAGCAGGTCAACCTTATGCTCCAGAAAATCATGCATGACACGTTCTTTTTCGTCTGGTTTCAGAGCTCCGTGTAATAGGCCGACACGGTAACCTGAAAAGCGACCCTTCGACAAATTATCGTAAAGCTCAACAGCGGAGACTTTGTCGCTGTCTTCTTCGGATTCAATAGACGGACATACGTAGTAAACTTGGCGTCCTTCAATTAATTGCCGCATAACAATATCGTATACGCGATCCTCATCCGACTCTCCGGCTAAGTAAGTTTCAATTTTTGGGCGCCCGGCAGGAGGTGTCGTAATATTGGATAAATCGAGATCTGCATACACTATCAAAGCCAGCGTGCGCGGAATAGGTGTGGCGGACATCACCAAGGTGTGGATGTCTCTTCCGCTTCTCTGTAGTAATAACGTACGCTGGCGCACACCAAAACGATGCTGCTCGTCCGTCACAAGAAGCGCCGGTGCCATGAATTCATTCTGCTCGGATAACACCGCATGTGTACCAATCAATATCAATGTTTTACCTGTAGAAAGACGCTCCCGGATCGCTCTTTTTTCATGAGCGGAAGTACTTCCAAGCATTAAATCGACAGAGAAATCATCGTTCGAGAACAGAGCCTTGAAATTGCGGTAATGCTGTTCTGCCAGGACGGAAGTCGGCACCATCATAATACTTTGCATACCTGCCAACGCAACAGCGTACATCGCAAGTGCGGCGACGATTGTTTTCCCGGATCCGACATCGCCCTGCACCAGACGGCTCATCGGCCGATTCAAAGAAATGTCCGAAACAATGTCATTTATGGCTTTTTTCTGATCCGCTGTCAGCTCGTAAGGCAGTGATTCAACCTTCTTCTTGAAAAGCTCCGCCTTATCGCGACTCATTCGAATCGGAATCGCACTGTTCTTTCCGGCCTTTTTCCGCTTCATCAAAGAAAACTTTGCTAATACCAGAAATAATTCTTCATATGCTAATCGATCCCGAGCCGCCGATAAATCTGACTCGTTTTTAGGAAAATGGATGATAGCGTAAGCTTCTTGAGAATCAATCAGCCGTTCTGACTGTACAATATCTTGAGGAAGAAATTCGGGAAGGCTTGGAATAACCTTGGGCAGACAAGCCTTAAGATATCCTCGAAGTGCAGATTGAGTCAATCCCTTTGTTAATGGGTATACCGGCAAATACGTTAATTCACTAAATTCGTCCGCCGGTCGGAAGGCCGGGTTAATCACTTCAAAATTGCCGTTTATTCTTTTCACTCGGCCGAAAAACAAATACCGGTCACCCTTGCGTAATTTGTCTTTGTAATAGGGTTGATTGAACCAGACGGCCTTAATCGAATCCGTACCGTCAGACAACATGGTGCTCAGAGACGAAAACTTCCCTTTTCGATGTAACGAAGGAACTCGAATAACTTCTGCTTCAAATGCCTGATCCGAGGCATTTTCAAGTGATGCGACCGCTTTGATATCCGTCCAATTTTCGTATCGGGAAGGTATATGATTGAGAAGATCATATATCGTAACTATACCCAGTCTGTCTAATAATCCGAGACGATGAGGCGTTAACTTGCATATCTTACCAACCGGTTGACTGAGTATGTCCCGGTGGTGAGAATTATCGCTTTCTTGCTTGGCTACGCCCATACTTACATACCTCTTCAAGTGCACAAGAATTGCATTTTGGCGAACGCGCCGAACAAAGAGCTCGACCGTGCGCAACAAATCTATGTCCCAGTGTAATCCATTTGTCTTTAGGTACGCAAGACGACAGGTCCTTTTCCACACGTAAAGGCTGATCACTATCGGCAAAATCAAGTCGTTTCGCTACTCGCATGCAATGTGTATCCACAACAACTGCAGGAATCGAAAAGAGTTCTCCGCGAATCAGATTAGCTACTTTTCGTCCGACTCCGGGAAGAGATTCAAGATCTTCCGATTCTATCGGAATTTGGCCATCATACATCTCTTCCAGAATCTGAGACGTCTTAATAATATTTCTTGATTTCGAATTATAAAGGCCGCAAGTTTTGATGTCCTTCGCTAAAGCTTCTTGTTGCGCTTGGGCAAAAGATGAGACGGAAGGATATTTATCAAAAAGTGTTTTTGTCACTTCATTAACACGTTTATCCGTACACTGAGCTGAAAGTATTGCTCGGACAAGGAAATGGAAATCGTTCCCGTCAAAATCTAAAGAACACTCAGCCACCGGATACATCTCTTCGAGAATGGACAGAATAATATTAACTTTTGCCTTTGACAACATCTTAATCCCTCTTATTGGCGCCACTTACCGTAAAAACGAAAGTCGCTCCTCCCCATTCTTTTCCGGTTTTAACATAAATATCCTGATTGTGTGACTTTAGAATTTCTTTACAGATATATAGTCCGAGACCGGAACCGGATTCTGTGCGGGATTTATCGATTTTGTAGAAGCTGTCGAATACTCGCGAACGATGCTCCTCCGGTATACCTTCGCCGGAATCTTCAACCGAAACGGAAATGAGATTTGTTTTGGGTTCATAATACGTACTGATCGAGATGTTTCCGTCCTTGGGGGTAAATTTGACGGCATTAGCCAACAGATTATAAACGACACGCATAATTGCCTGTCTTTCTGCTGAGGCCAATAAGCGTCCCTTATCATCTTTAAACAAATCCACTTGAACGCCAAGATTTTTGTCATACAGTTGATTTTCAAGAGCAGTTAATGTGTCACTTATCAATTCATTAATATCGAATATTTCGTAATTTGTCTGACCGCTTTGCCCAAAAGAAGTGGCCTCGGTCATCATATTGGTAAGGTTCTGAATGCGCTCAACCTCAGTTTTGATGATTTGCATATAGTGATTACAGCGATCCGGCGGAATCGTTCCATCCATGATTGCCGTTAAAAAACCATTTATCGACGTTAGCGGAGTTCTGAGATCATGAGCTATACTTGAAATGAACACTCTTCGGTCCGAAGCTTGTCGTTCCAATTGCTCGATCATGTTATTTACGGTATGAACCATGTTGGTAATTTCGTCAGAGATCAATATTTTAAACGGAGAGTCCCCCGGTGCTTCAGCGATATCAATTCTACGCGTTAAATCTCCGCGAGCGACACTCCCCGCGACATCCGAAAGCAATCGAATCGGACGAACAATGGACCTGGTCATCAGCATGAACAGTATTAATGCCAAAACAAAGGAGATTGAAAGGGGTAACGCGAGCGCACTTGACAGCATTTGAAAAGCCTGATTATCAACATCGACCGGTTCATGAATAATCAAGAACTGACCGTAGAGATCAAGCTTTATGGAAGCGGTCACCCAGACCGACTTCGGATCCGAAAACAAGCCGTTCCCGGATGCAACATACCCTTGATCTTCATTTGCGTTGACGATATTTTTAAATAAATCATCGGGTAGGTGAAAAAACGACCCACGTTGGTCGAGTTTTGCCAGAACCTCTTTGGGCAAAGATGTCGAGTACTCAATTCTACCGTTCGTATCAACCAACCATACGACACAGTTTTGAGACATCGCATTAGCTTCTAGAAAATTGCGCTCGTTAAAAGACAACTCTATGCCACCGGCATCCACATTTTCTTCGATGCGAATTCTGCCGAGACCGCCGGATATATTTCGTGCAGTAAGCATAACATTCTTTTTTTCGGTGTTAATGATCGAAGCCGAAATACGTTGGAAATAGACAAAAGAAAGCACCGAAAATACAAATACCGTGACCAAAGCCAACGACAAAACTGTACGAAAATATACCGAACTGCTGCTTTTATCAGACATTTATGACCCGCTCGCTACCGACATCAGTTGTTGGCTTCGAACTTATAGCCGACACCCCATACGGTCTTAATTTGCCAATTGACATCCTTGTCCGGACTCTCAATTTTTTCGCGAATGCGTTTGACGTGTACGTCAACAGTACGTGACTCTCCGTAAAAATCATATCCCCAAACATTCTCAAGCAATTGCTCCCGCGTAAATACTCGATTGGGATGAGAAGCAAGGAAAAATAAAAGTTCGAGCTCCTTTGGCGGCATCTCAATCTCTTTCTCATCGACTAATACGACATATCTTGCTTTATCAACTGTCAAGCCTCTGTACTGAACCACCTCGGCATTTTCCGGTTGCTCCGGTAATGATACAGGGGCGTCATCCTTCTTTTCGACACGACGCAGAACTGCCTTAACACGTGCAAGAAGTTCTTTGGGCTCAAATGGCTTCTGTACATAATCATCAGCACCTAATTCAAGTCCGACCACTTTGTCGAGGGTATCCGTCCTGGCCGTGAGCATGATAATCGGCACATCCGACGTTTTTCTGATTTCCCGACAAATATCATATCCATCCTTACCCGGCAACATGAGATCTAAAACGACAAGGTCCGGTTTAGCTGCCATGAAAGTATCCACGGCACGATCCCCTGAAAGACAACTAATGACGGCAAATCCATCTTTATCAAAGTAAAGTCTCAGAACCTCAACAATATTCGGATCATCATCGACAACTAATACTTTTTTCATCTTAATTACCTCACTTCTTGCTCAGCATTTGCGTGAGCTCTTCCATAAAAGAATGAACATCCTTAAATTGCCGATATACAGACGCAAAACGAACGTAAGCGACTTCGTCAACATCCTTAAGACGCACCATCACAAGTTCACCAATGTCTCCCGAAGAAATTTCTCTGTTTGGCGCACTCTGAATGCGAGCTTCAACGAAAGACAATATCTCGTAAAGCTGATCATTGGATACCGGCCTCTTTTCACAAGCCTTCAAAAGACCGTTGAGAATCTTGTCTCTGGAGAACGGCTCTCGCGTCCCGTCTTTCTTAATGACCAGAAGTGGAAGTGATTCGATTTTTTCGTATGTCGTATAGCGGCCGCAACAGCCGATACACTCTCTTCTTCTTCGAATCGCCGCGCCTTCTTCGGCAGGCCTTGAGTCGATGACCCGATCTTCATCATGTCCGCAAAAAGGGCACTTCATAACTCACTCTTCCGCATTGTCGTTGTCGGTCAGAAACCAAGGCAGTACTCTGTTCTTCTTTTCCGGAGCGCGAGGTGCGGCCGACTGATCCGGCTGAGGCGCAACCGGTCGGTTAGGCTTCGAAGGCGCAACATTGGGCTGCGGGCGTCCGGTCGGGCGCTGAGGATTCGGATTCGCTTGTCCTTGCTGAGGATATGGCGCGTATTGCGGATTATGCTGGGGCGCAACCGGAGTCGGTGCCTGCTGAGGCGCCGGAGCCTGTCCATGTCCGGCAGCATAATGCGCCGGCGGTGCAGATCTGTAAGGCTCGATCGGCGGATATCCGGCCGATGGCATCGGCGCAATCTTCGTATCATCGATCTCTTCCGGAGGATCACCGAAAAGAAACTGTGGCACTTCGGATTTCTTGGGCTTCGGTGCCGCAACCGGAGCGGTCGCCGTTGAACGATCAAACAAGGAACCGCCACTTGAACGAGCCGGTTCGCGAACCGATACAGGAGGTGTGGTTCTGGAAATTGTCGATGTCGTCGGTCTGAAACCGGATACGATATCGTCGTTATCAAATCCGGAAGCGATGACCGTAATCATAATCTCATCTTCAAGCGTCGGATCAATAACGGCACCGACAATGATATCTGCATCGCTGGATACAGAATCGCGAACAACGGAAGCCGCCTCGTCAATTTCATGAAGCTTCATGCTTCT
The DNA here is from genome assembly GCA_012718915.1 of Clostridiaceae bacterium. Lineage (GTDB taxonomy): Bacteria > Bacillota > Clostridia > Saccharofermentanales > Saccharofermentanaceae > DUPM01. The sequence goes on along the minus strand of JAAYBI010000078.1, from coordinate 24,451 downwards.
TCCGCCGGTGAAGTTCAGAATTACACCGCGAGCCCCCTCGATTGTCGTATCCAAAAGCGGACTGCTGATTGCTTGCTTAACGGCAACAGCCGCTCTGTTCTCTCCTGAAGCACGTCCGATACCCATATGGCAGATACCCGCATCCGTCATAACCCGGCGAACATCCGCCAAGTCAAGATTGATGAGTCCGGGGATAGCAACAAGATCGGAAATACCCGCTACACCAAACTTCAGAACCTGATCAGCCATGTTGAATGCTTCATCTATAGAAGTATCTTCATCCGTAATTTCGAGTAATTTATCGTTGGCAACGATAATCAGAGAATCCACATACTTCTCAATTTCCCGGATACCTCTTTCTGCATTCTGCATACGTCGAGGACCTTCGAAACGGAAAGGACGAGTTACAACGGCAACTGTCAGGATTCCCAATTCTCTTGCAATCTGAGCTACAACAGGAGCAGCACCGGTTCCGGTACCACCGCCCATACCGGCAGTAATAAACAGCATATCAGTTCCGCGAATTGCTTGTGCAATTTCGTCTTTGGACTCATCGGCAGCCTTCTCTCCGACTGACGGATCGGCACCACAGCCTAAACCGCGTGTTATTTTCTCGCCGATTTGGATGCGTGTCTGAGCCTTAGAACGAGCTAAAGCCTGATGATCTGTATTAATAGAAATAAAGTCTATGCCCTGAACGGCACTGTCAATCATTCGGTCAACAGCATTACATCCGCCGCCGCCTACACCTACAACCTTAATGGCTGCAAAAGGTTCCTCTTCGAGCGAAAATCCAAGTCTGTAATCTGACATGAAAGGAGTCCTCCATATAAATTCATTGGGGTAAGACTGATATCCAAAAACTCTTGTTTTGTAGTATTCTTCTCGATTCTACACTAAATGTAGTGGTCAAGCAATAGAATTTGATCTATTGTTTCGTTTGTGTTACAAAGAATCGTCTGCCTCGGGCTCGGAATCGCCACCACCTTCTTCCTGCGCCCTTTCGAGCCTTTTCTTGTCGTAATATTCCAGTAACAATTTGCGAATGATGACCAAATGATAGTACATTTGGTGGCCAAAAGCGAAAATCGCTGCATAGCTCAGAGGCATCTTGAGTTGCTCTCCTATGGATGTCAAAACCAGAGCAAAAATACTGTTCATCGTTAATCCGGCCAAAAACGATCTCGTATTAAATTCACCTTTCAAGCTCGCTTTTGCTGCACCGGTCAGAGAACATAGCATCGCCAACACAAGAATTGCGATATATGGCGCATATACTTGCGGAATATCCACATTAATAAAAAAACCTATTACGAGTCCGATAATCAATCCGAGCAACGGTATCATTTTCTATTCCTCCTATCTGAGCGAGTACTGGGTGCCTGTCATATCCAACATAGTACCTTGCATTTCATCAAAAGCATGTATGGAGACGGCGTGTCTCAACCAATTCATATCGTCCTTCAAATTTTGCAGTCCGCCGATTTTAACGGATATCGTGCGTGTGGTCTCCGGTAACACCATAGTCAGAAAAATTGTTTTGTTGTCAACGTATCGCACAGAGCGCACGCACTTCATCAGCTGAAATTCCTTATCCGCAACATTTGATTTATCCGCATCAATCACGGCAGCAAAAACCACGATACAAAGATCAAATCCATCGAAATTATCCATTCCGATTTTTTCGCCAAGACGAACACTATTTATCGGCAATCCAAGCATCATAGGGACATCCGGCAATTCATCAGTTGTTTGTAATTCTACCACCGTTCCGTTTTTATCAATGACAGCATACCCGTCCGGAAGATCAATGTATCCGATTTTCTGTCTTTCGATGACTTCAACTTTTACCGTTGAGGGCAGAGAAAAACGAATTTTCACTGACTCAATATACGGAAAACTCTCGCGCAACTCTTCCTCAATATTACCGTACCTGAGTCCCACAATCTGAAAAAAGTCACCCCCGATGTTCGATAAGAGATGATCTGTCATTTCTATACCCATCGAATTGATTATTTCTTCTTCTGACAATTCCCTGGTGCCGCTGACAATAATTTTTTTTACATAAAAGGGTGGCAACACCCAAACAAGCACTCCCACTATCAGAAGAATCAAAATACTCAAAATGACTACAAGTGCTTTTTTGCTCATCACTCGCTCATTTATTTGAGACCTTTGCTCCGAAATCAATAACTCCGGCACTTTTCTTTCTCTTTTAATATCATTCACTGCTTAATCACTTTCTTAATGACATTCATGATTCTGTCTGCCGCATCGACCACACAAAGCGATTTTGAAGCCATTCGAAGTTGAGCCGCTTGCTCGTGATCATTTTTCAAATGATCAATAATGTCTACAATTTTTTCTGCAGACAAATCTGCATCTGCAATTAGAAAGCCTGCACGACGATCTGAAAATACCTTAGCATTATAAGTTTGATGATCTCCGGCAGCATACGGGTAGGGCACGAACAGTGCAGGAACTCCGAGTGCTGCCACTTCGGCACATGTGATTGCGCCCGCTCGGCAAATGATTAGATCCGCTGCGTCCATATATGTTTTGGTATCATCAATGTATTCAAAAATCTCCATGTTCAAATCTTGAACGTTATATTTTTCGGTGAGCAACCGGTGCTGTTGTTTACCGGAAGACAATACAATTCTGAAAGAACCATCCGAAGGCAATTTTTTCGATAATTCGACCATCGTCTCGTTAAGTGTTTTCGAACCGAGACTTCCGCCCATACAGAGCACATAGAATTCTTTCTCTACACCAATCGCCTTGCGCGAACTCACCCGATCGGAGGTATGAAAGGCCGAGCGTATCGGATTTCCTGTATAAATGACTTCCTTTGCTGACGGAAAAGCACTCTCCATATCCGGAAAACCGGTGCAAACTGAACTTACGCCTCTCGAGAGCACGCGATTCGCACGTCCGGCAAACGCATTCTGCTCATGTAATAGAATCGGTATATTTTTCTTTTTTGCAGCCGAAACTAAAGGGCCACAAACATATCCTCCCGTTCCAATGACAATATTCGGTTTATACTGCTCAATTAATGAAATACAGGCCTTGCGACCGGCAAAAAAATCACTCACAGCACGAATCAATTTGACTGAAGGCCTCGACGGAAATCCACTGGCACGAATTTTTTCAAATGTGTATCCGTTGCTCGGTACCAGCGAACTCTCAAGCCCACGTTCCGTACCGCAAAAGACAATAATTGCATCCGGCCACTCAAGGCGTATTCTATCGGCAATCGCAATTGCCGGGTTGATATGTCCGCTAGTTCCTCCACCGGCAATCAACACTGTTATGCTCATCTCATTACCTCACTCACAATAATTGTCTTTTTTCGCTTAACCCCCGAACGGGAAACAGAAAGAATCATGCCAACCGCAACCAAGAAAAATAAATTTGCCGAGCCACCTGCACTAAAAAAAGGCAAAGTAACTCCCGTCGGAGGGATCGCGCCGATCGCAACAGCAATATTCAGAAATGCCTGGATTGTAATTAGTGATGTATACCCGACAGCTAATATTCTCGAATAAACATCTTTTGTTCGCCACGCAATCGCCATCCCGCCAACAAAAAATGCCCAGAAGAGGAGTATGATTGAACTGCCTCCGATTAAGCCCAACTCTTCGCAAGCAATAGAATATACAAAATCGTTGTGTGCCTCAGGTAAGTACATGTATTTCTGACGACTATTCCCGAACCCTAAGCCCCTAAGTCCTCCGGATCCGATCGCAATCGTTGATTGTTTGTTTTGGTAAAGGGAACTATCATCTGTCGAATCCGGTTGAGTATCATTTTCCACCGACTCATCATCATCTGACGTCATTGTCTCAAAGATATTTAGCCGGACGAATACATGAGCAAAATTCTTTTCGATTTTCTCCTTTTGAGATTCACTAGATACAAGATAGAAACACGATCCAAGTACAATTCCGGCAATTATTAATATGCTCCCACCATAAAACCATGACTTAAGCTTAATTCCGGACACCAGAAAACAAATCAACGTAATTGCAGACAAGATGACAAAACTCGAAACATGGGGCTGCATCAATACAAGCAACAGACAGATTGCAATTACAGATACAGGCAAGACAATATCAATAAAGCTGTCAAAAATGTCTTGCCACTTCGGGTTGCGGGTAAGAAGTCTGCCTGCCTGTCTCATACGAATGACATAAGAACGATAGCCCGCAATGGAAAAAACTAATGCCACTTTTACTACTTCAGAAGTCTGAAATGATTTAGATCCGACTTCGATCCAACGACGGGCACCATTTAATGCCATACCGAATTGCCATGTGTATACAAGTAATGCTACTGAGACGGACATCGCTATGACGACCAGAGAAATCCTGTTAAAGGTCTTGATGGGGATAAAAAGTAAAATAGCGATGAAAATAACGCCTACAAAAGTCATCTGACCTTGAAAAACCACAAAGTAGAGTGGATTCTGCATTTTATTGTATCCCACCGAAATGCTCGCAGAAAACAACATAATTAAGCCGTAACATATTAAGACGATTGTCAATAACAACATCGGTATATTTAATCGATAAGGCGACTCGAGCTCAATTTTTCTCGAGTCGAAAGACGAATCCTCAATATGAGAATGTCTATTACTCATTTATTCGCCTCCGATTTGATTTGATTCTCATTTATTTTATTCAGCAGTTCACTTGCGAGTGTATGAAAGCCAAAAGCGTGTGATGCCTTTATGAGCAACGCATCTTCCGGTTGAAGTTTTTGGGCTAATACATCCACCATCTCGTCCTTGTCTTCGCACATGATAACTTGAATATCTGTAGATATTGTTCGCACGCCTTCAATAAAAGCATCTTTGTGCTGACCGCAAACCGCGATCAGTGACAGCCCTGATTTTGCCGCTGCGATTCCGGCTTCAAAATGATATTGTTTCGCATAATCACCGAGTTCCAACATCCCGCCGACCGCCGCGACTCGTCTTGAATTCGGAGCCAATAGTTTCAGACTATCGAAAGAAGCCGCCATGGACTCCGGACCGGCGTTATAAGCGTCGTCGTATATGAGGTATCGGCCTAGTTTTAATAGTTTACCGCGCCCGTCGAGTACAGAGAATTCTTCGAGTCCCTCGCATATTGCCTGTACCGAAACATCAAAATGCAGCGCACATAATATAGCAAGCAAAGCGTTATTGACATGGTGCTGTCCTGCTACATTTAGTCTGAAACTGATTTCTTGCTCTTCGTTCTCAGAAAACCACCTGACTAAAAATTCTGATCCGGATTCGAAATAGCGAGCAGACATGAGCTTTACGACTTGATTTGCGGCAGAAACGATAGGAGGATTATCCTCTAACAAATTAACAGCCGAAAATGCAACCCCGAGTTCACCCCATGTCTTTTCTCCTGATTTGAGCAAACGTTGTGACAACAGACTGTCTTCTCCGTTAATTACAAGCAGCTTTTCGTTGATTAGTCCTTCGCATATTTCGAGCTTTGCCTCCAGAATCGCTTCTTTGCTGCCTAATCGCTCAATATGTGCAACACCGATATTACTAATGACGGCAACATCCGGCATCGCTATGTGCGTCAGATAAGAAATCTCGCCCTTAAGTCTCATACCCATTTCCAATATTATCAGCTCAACATCCTCAGGGGCGGACAGTATTGTCATAGGCAGACCGATTTCATTATTATTATTATCTTTTGTTGCATGTGTCTTCATGCTCTTGCCGAAGACCGATTCTATCATCCTGCGAGTGGATGTCTTTCCCACACTTCCGGTAACTCCGATGACCTTGCATCCCAGGCGAATACGATAATACTTAGCAATTTGACCCAATGCTAATAGTGTATCCGAAACCAACAAATACGGAAGCCCTGACGGCAAGTTCGAACAATCCGAAACCAAAAGCAGCGCCGCACCTTTATCGGCCGCAATCTGACAAAAACGATGCCCGTCAAACCGTTCTCCCTTAAGCGCCACAAACAGAGCTCCCGCCCGGATATCTCGAGTATCCGTACTTACGCTCGTGGTCTGACGTACGGATAATCCCTCAGAATCTCCTGAATAATTAAATAGCCGGCCGCCTGTCGCAACACAAATTTCGTCAAATGTAAAAATCGGCATCACTTTTCCCTATCTCTTTCCAACGCCGACAACTCGGCTCGTGCTACTTCAACATCATCGAAATGAATTCTCTTATCCCCGAAAATCTGATAATCTTCATGCCCTTTTCCGGCAATCAGTACAACATCATCCGGACCGGCCATTCTAATCGCTGCCCGAATCGCAAGTGTCCGATCTTCTTCTACAACATATTGACCTTGAGTTGTACGAACGCCTTCAAGAATATCCTTAATGATCAGTTCGGGAGCTTCGTCTCTCGGATTATCCGAAGTGACAACCGTAATGTCACTATATCGCCCGGATACCTCTCCCATTTCAAAACGCCTCGTGGTCGACCGATTGCCGCCACAGCCGAACACTGCAATGACACGACCTTTTGCGTACTCTTTGAGCATCTTAAGTACGGTCTCTAAACTGCCGGCATTATGCGCATAATCAACATAAACCGAAAGATCCAAATCATTCGGAACCGCCTGCATGCGTCCGGGAACGCTCACATCCAAAAGACCCTGTTTCACTTGCTCAAACGGAATCCCCATCAGTCCGGAAATACAAATAGCACATAATGCATTGTAAATATTAAAACGCCCCGGCAATGACAGAAACACCTCTCCTTCGTACCAAGGAGATTTAACGTGAAACTGTGTTCCGGAAACGCCGCGCTTTCTCTTTGAGCGAATCTCCGAAGCAACGCAATTTGCTTCATCGGTCAATCCGTATGTCCAAACTCGACACGAAGCAGAAGCTCGATTGATAACCACTTCTGATACCTCCGTATCCAAATTGACAACAGCGTGTTCACAGCGATCAAACAATCTAAGTTTCGCGTTCAGATAGTCTTCCATGTCTTTATGTTCACTATTACTTATATGGTCATGAAAAAGATTCGTAAAAGCACCCGCGAAAAAGTGACAATCGGCGACTCGGTCATAGGCCAACCCTAAAGAAGACACCTCAATAACACAAGAACGAGCTCCGGAATCTGCAATTCTTCTGAAAAAATATTGAAGTTCATTGGCTTCCGGTGTTGTGCGACTGGCTTTAATACGAACACCGTCGACGATATTATATACCGTCCCGATCAAGCCGACTTTGGGGTCAGCAGCAGATAGAATCTCATGCAATATAAAGGTTGTTGTAGTTTTTCCCTTTGTTCCGGTGACACCTAACAATTGCATCAATCTCGAAGGATAATCGTAATAAGCATCGCTGATTTTTGCTAAAGCCAGCCTCGTATTTTCACAAACAACGAATACCACATCATTGGTCACAGAAAATGCGACCAGCGAAGACTCTTCGAATACGTCCTGATCGCCCTGAATCAACAAAACCTTCGCACCGTTCTTAATGACTTCCGGGATAAAATGATGCGCATCCTTAGTTGCACCTCTGATGCAAACAAATAATGATCCTGCCTGCACTTCACGAGAATCGTAAACAATCGAAGATATTTCTACCTTTTCAGCGTCGCCGATAACTCTGCAACTCATGTCCGAAAGGATTTCTGAAAGCCGTTTTGTCATGTTCTTACTCCATTGTCAATTTGATAATTGCCCCACAAGGGACCTTAATTCTTTGCTTTTCTCCCAAATCGACTGTCGGTTCCGGCGTCGAAATGACAGAATCCGCATCAGCCTCGCCATCGTCCTCTTGATTATTTTGGTCAGCTGTCGAAGTAGGAACCGGCGTTACGGTCGATACGTCTGAACCCTCTTCTTCGAAGACGGATTCTCCGTCTTCGACATTGGATTCGGTGTTCATTCCATCATCAGAGGGCGTCGCTGAATCCACAAAGCCGTATTGTGGGTCTTGGGAAACGACTACACCTTTAGGATTTCCGACTATATCAATGTTGACACCTGCAAATTGAGCTATAGATATACAATCAGTGAGACTCTTACCGACAAAATCAGGCACGGAGACCTGTCTCATCATAGCTTCCTCTACGATCTCTGATGAATATAACACAACACTGCCGTTTCGATATAGTATTGAGACAGAAGGATCGGGATAAACCGACATGACAATACTTTTGTCCGTCATACCTTCTTCACCCAAAATAACTTCAAAATGATTCGTATATAATATTTGTTTTGCCTCTGCAACCGTCTTTCCTTTTAACTCAGGAATAGCATACTTAATGGTTATCTTTTCGTAGTCTTCGTCGGTTAGTTCTCTGGGCACACCCAAATACTCCAAAGTCGGCGAAATGATTTGTGCAGCTACTCGAGCAGCCGCACTTGAGCCAAGTTCCTTGTCCAGAGGCTTATTTATAATAACCAAAACCACAATCTGCGGATTATCAAACGGCGCATAACATCCAAATGACAATACATGCATGCCCTGATCTTCACCGATATCAATGGTTGATGTACTTGTTTTTCCTGCGACGGTATATCCCTCAACATATCCGGCCGATCCGGTTCCTTCGGCAACAACCGATTTCATCATCTCCTTGACACGATTCGCCGTATTTTCGGAAAATACGGTCTTAATTGCCACAGGCGCGAATTCATGAATAATATCGCCATTACGATCCGTCAATGCCTTAACGACCTGAGGCTTCATCAATGTGCCGCCATTAACCAAGGCACAAAAAACATTGGCTAATTGTATTGGTGTCACTGTTGATGATTCGCCGAACGAAAGCGTTGCCAAGTCAACACTGCTCGGTTCACTGTGAAACAATCCCAATCCTTCTGCCGGCAAATCAATTCCGGTTACGTCGTAAAAGCCAAAATTCCGAACATATTGATAATATTTGTTAATTCCGATTCGCATCGCCAACTGAACAAAAACCGGGTTACACGAGTTTTCAAAAGCCTGCTTCAGCGTTTCTGTACCGTGATTGCCTCCATGCTTTTGCCGCCAGCAAGAGATTGTGTGCAAACTTGACACTTCAATCGGCTCATCACTGAACATTTCTTCTTCGAATGTCAACCCTTCCTCAAGAGCAATAGCCGTTGTAAGCACCTTAAATGTCGAGCCCGGCTCATATGTGTCCGAAATCGTTCTGTTTCTCCATACTGACGACATCAAATAGTTGGTTTTCTCTTCATCACTCATCAGTGCCCAAGTCTCTTCGTCCATTGCATATGGAATAGATCGGGGTTCATTAAGATTATAATCAGGCAATGATACCATCGCATATACGGATCCGGTATATGGATTCATGACAATGACGCCGACACCCTCTTTTGGGTGATACGCTTCGTATGCCTCGCGGCAAGCATCTGTAGCGATTGCCTGAATGGTAGGATCAATATTAAGAACGACATTCAGGCCATCTTGCTTTTCAATTGTCGTTGGGGGAGAATACGGAAGTGCGCCTTGATTCCTGTCAGTTTCTGCGTAAGTATAGCCTTCAGTCCCGGTCAAAATGTCGTTATAATAAGCTTCTATTCCATATTGACCAATCAATGTATTGTCATTCTGATCCGCAAACCCAATAACTTGGGAAGCGAATGAATCGTGAACATAATACCTTTTCGGAACGGGATCAATCCGAACTCCCCCGATTTGGTTTTCTTCCAAATATGTTTTTAATATATCAATCTCATTTCGAGGACGCTTCTTGGCGATTTGAACATAAATTGAGTCTTTTTGGTTGAGGTTATCCAATACCTCCGTATACTCAAGCGAGAATATCGATGCAATCTCTTGCGCAATCATCTCTGTCGTGATCGACTTGTCTTTCAGCGACTTAACATCTTTGGGCGTGACGCCAATATTATACTCGTAAGTCGTTCCGGCAAGAACATTACCTTTTGAGTCCAAAATGTCCCCTCGGAGAGGCACATCCTTAATTCGATTCCAGTGCATAGATGACCCCATTAAGGCATACTCTTCATGATGGTTGATTTGAATGTCGTAAAGTTTATATATCAACATTCCTGCGAACAATGTGCCCAATACCAACAATAACCCAACAACCACCAACCCATTAATAGACAAAGACGAACCGGAGGGTTTCGTCTTAGTCGGTTGTTTATTTTGCAAAGTTATTATTTTGCTTCCGGAACCATTTCGGTTTCGCATGTCGATATTACTCATTTGATTGCCTTTCAGGATAGCTGCATATAGTAGTTTGCCAAATCCTCCTTGGCTTGCTCTACGTCCACAGAAGATGCATACGCTTTATTATATGCTTTTCCGGATACCAGTTTATCATTTCCCGGCAATTTCAGGGAGACTGTTTGATACGCTCCGGGGTCTTGCATCCCCAATCGCTCCGTCGCCTCAATTCTTATCTGATCCAAGTCAGCAGCCGCAATCATCGCTTCTTTAAGCTGCGCGGTTTCCTGCTGTATTCTTTCAATCCGCCTTTGTGCTGAATTGTTTTGATAATTCATAGCTGTAATTTGTGCTTGCATATATAACACAGATGCAAACATCATTGTCGCAACACAAATGCCGAGTATAACAAAGAATGCTTCCCGAGCACGCTTCAAAGAAATCGTGTGCTCTTTCTGGCGATGCTCAATAAGCAACGATTTGCAACGTTCCTTTTCAAGACGCTCCGCTTCCGCGGCCATTCTTCTTCGCTCCTGCTTGATATCAATCCAACCCCGCTCGGAAGCACTCGCTGAAGCATAGCTACGAACTAAGCTGTTGTTAGTCCCGTAATATTTATATTCGATATCATCCCAATCCTTTAGTGCAGCGGCTTCCATTCTTCGTCATTCCTTTCGAACACTCTGAGCTTCGCGCTTTTTGATCGTTTGTTAATTTTAAGTTCCTCATCCGAAGCTATAATCGGTCTCGTCGTTATGATGTTACCCATTGGCCTCTTGTCACAAATGCAAACCGGAAACGATCTCGGACACGTGCAGGGCTGTCTCAGATTCTTAAATGCATCCTTAACTAATCGATCTTCAAGCGAGTGAAAAGATATCACTGCGAATCTTCCTCCCGGACACAAAAGTTCCGGAACTTCATCCAATAGCTTTTCGACTGCCGTCAACTCACGATTCACTTCGATGCGTACAGCCTGAAAAGTCCTTCTTGCCGGATGTTGTTTCTCTTTTTTTGCAGCTGCCGGCATCGCTCTGGTTACAATCTCCGCCAGTCTCGTTGTCGTCGTAATCGGCTCCTTTTCGCGTTCTCGGATAATTGCGGATACAATACGACCTGCGTATCTCTCTTCTCCGTAATTTCGAATGATGTTGACGAGTTCGGCGGCATCATACTCATTGACGACTTCTCTTGCGCTGATACCTTGCTCGTAATCCATTCGCATATCCAGAGGCCCCTCAGTCATGTATGAAAACCCACGCTCATCCGTGTCCAATTGGTGCGAAGAAACGCCTAAATCAGCCAGTACGCCATCTACTTTTTCAATGTTCAATTGTTCTAAGACATTCCTTATTTGCGAAAAATCAGAACGGATGATGTGCCACGTTCCTCGATATTTTTCACTTGCTTTTTTACTTTCACAAACGGCTAATGCCGTCGGATCCTTGTCGAGAGATATTAATACGCCATCTTCTCCAAGTTGCTTCAATATACCCATGCTGTGTCCGCCGCCACCGGCAGTACAATCCACATAAACTCCGTCGCTCTTAATTGACAGTGCTTCTATGCACTCCGCAAATAATACAGAGAGATGGGAAAAATCAAAGTCCTGTGACATTGTATTGTGTTAGGTCCATTTGCATAACTGCACCAATGGCCTCTTTCTCTCTCTCGTAGAACTCCTTTGAACAAATGTCGAGTTTGTCTCCGATATTCATAATGCAAATCTCTTCTCCGGGCTCAACACCAATGTGATTCCACAACTCGGACGTTATAGAAATTCTGCCTTGAGAATCCGTGTCGCATTGCAATGCTTCACCGATAATCATTCTCATGACGCGCCGAACATGTGGATCCATGCTATTCAATGATTCAAATTGCTCGCGGATTTTTTTGAAACGCTCATCTGTGTAGACACACAAATACCCGGAATCCAGGCTCAACGTCACATGCACACTACGTCCGAGTGTGTCTCTGAGTCTAGACGGAAGAAAAATTCTTCCCTTGACGTCGACTTTGTTTGTAAAACGAGCCATTATTTATCCCCATTATCCCCAGAGTTTTCCCCACACTTCACCACGTTGGATATAAAACTCTCCACTTTTCACCACTTGTTTGTATTTTACACGTTGAAAACTGACAATTCAAGCACTTCACAACAATTCTTGCCATTTGAAACACAAGTGAAACCTTATTCCGAAAATGACAGACAAATAAGACTGATCGACAAACAGCTTTTTCATAAAAAAAGACCGCCTCGATTTCTCAAGACTGCCCTTTGTCGTTCGGTGTATAGCAAGCTTTAATAGACTATTAGTCGAATGAAATTATCGTAAATCCATGAAACGCTATGTTTGAGGAGATTTTCGCTCCATAGCAATATTCAAAATAATGCCAAATGAAATATAACTGACCATCAACGACGTACCGCCCAAACTAATAAACGGTAGCGGAATACCCGTGATTGGCAATAACCCAACTCCCATTCCGATGTTCTCGATGAAATGGAATGCAAAACTTCCACAAAGTCCGACGAGTACATAAGAATATGACTTCTGACGAGTCTTTGCTCCAACGTACAAACAACGAGCTAAAAAGAAAAATGCCAGAAACACGACCGCAGTGGTTCCAATAAAACCCATATGCTCTGATACGGCTGAATATATGAAGTCTGACTGCTTTACAGGAACCCATACAACGCTTCCGGTGCGATTGCCAATCAACCCACCGGATGCAATTGCCGTCTTGGATTGAATCAAATTATACTCACCATGTGGGTCAGATCCCGCGAAAACAAACGATAATATTCTGGTTTTTTGATAGGGCTCGAGAAAGAATTGCCACATCAAAGGCAGTAAGACTACGACAGCTCCGGATATAGATAAGAACAAGTAGCGATATTTAATTCCCCAGACAAAGATCATACACGCAAGTGAAAACATAATGACCATGGTCGTGCCAAAATCCGGTTGCTTCATAATCAATCCTACCGGCACTGCATAGACAGCGATAATTAGTGCGATCCCCCTAAAATAAGGAATTTCTTTGTCTTTGATCGCCTCAAGGAGATAAGCGGTAACCACGATCAGGCCGATTTTCGACAATTCGGAGGGTTGAAAAGTACCGACGACAGGTAGATTCAGCCATGAATCTGCACCCCAAGTATTAACCATTGAGAAATTATCAATCAAAACAAGAATCAGAAGCATCGTTGAAACCGCATAAATGATCCAACCGATTATTTTTAAAAAATGTGTATGAATCAGACAGATCAACAAGGCTATCGACATGCCTAAGACACCTGCGATAGCCTGGCGATACAAAACTTGCGGATATCCTTCATACCCTTCGGAAAGAACTCGATCAAGCACAAAGATTCCGATGATCGTCAACACGACCACCGGTATCAGTAGAAAATAATCTACTGATCTGAAATAATTGTTTCGAAGTTGAACTATACCGGACTTACCCGTTGCCATGATTTATCCTCTCTCAGTCCTCTGACTTCGATAAATCTTCTTCAGCTGATGCGTGCTCGCCGACGTCATGTCTACCGATATAAGTCGCACTCTTCCAGCCCTTGTATTTTGAAACGCATATTAGTCCAATTCCCACGAACACCATAAGCACAGAAGCTACTTGAGACGTCCGCAAGCCGGTATTACCGATATATAGTGAGTCGGTCCGCAACGCCTCAATGAAAAACCTTGCAAATCCATATAGGATAAGGTAGAAGGAAGTTACAGAAAATGCGATTTTTGACTTCTTGCGAATAAGAAGCAGGATGCCAAAAATAAACATGTTCGAAATCGACTCATACAAGAACGTCGGATGAACCGGAAGGCTCGGATCCAGTTCAGGACAACAATATGCCAAGTAATCCGATGTCTTTTCACTTATCATTCCCCAGGGCAAAGTGGTGTTTGTGCCAAACGCTTCCTGATTGAAAAAATTACCCCAGCGACCGATTGCCTGTCCAAGAGGTATATATACTATAAGATAATCGAAAGCATAATTGATTGGCATCTTCTTCCATCTCGTGACAATGTAACCTACGAAAACTGCAGCGAGAACACCGCCGATAACCGCAAGACCACCGTCCTGAACTCGAATAATTCGAATAATATCCCCTTTGTAGGATGGCCACTCGGAGAACACGTAATACAACCGGGCGCCTATAAGGGCAGCGGGAAAGCAAAATATGACATAATCAATCACATGGTCAGAAGTGAATGCATATCTTTTCGCTTGCTTCATCGCCATCAGAGCGCAAGTGCAGAGACCGATTGCAATGATAATACCGTACCAATACACCGTAAAGGGTCCAACTTCGAAAGCTACATTGTTGATTCGGATGCCTTCAATGCCTAATCCCGGGAAATCAACATCGGTAAACGTATTTAGAAATTCAGTCATATTTATCACTCCAATAACGATTAGTCCGTAAAGATTTTGCGCTTATCATAACACATCAGCAAGACGGTTGAGAATAAATTCCGCTGAGTCGATGGTAATCCGAAGCCGCTTTTTTGTCTTCCTCAACTTGTTTTTTAAGCTGATCGAAATCGGAAAAACGAATCTCGTCGCGAAGTTTATCCAGTAAAAAGACCGATATTTGTTGATCATATAAATCAAGGGTTTCACCGATTACAAGGGTTTCAATCGTAGTATCGAGGTTAATTCCGTCTACCGTCGGACGAATACCGATATTCGTAACCGATGGATAACTCACTTCATTTATGCATAGTCGAGAAACATAAACACCCATCGGTGGCAACAAACGATTATCGGGCGGGAGAATATTTGCTGTCGGAAACCCAAAAGTTCTACCCAATTGCTTGCCCTTGACCACTTTTCCCGAATAAGAAACAGGGCGACCTAAAAGAGCACCGACGGTATTTACATCACCGCTCCCCAAAACGTCCTTTATCCAAGAACTCGAAATAACTTGTCCCTGATAAAGAACCGGATCGACCGAAATAACTCGAATATCATTCTTTTCGCCCCATGCGGAAAGCATCTCAACATTCCCGATACCACCGGCTCCAAATCGAAAATCGTGTCCGACGACAACTGCCTTGGCTCCCAACAAATCTTTAACGATTAAGTTTAGATAATCCATCGCACTTATTTCTGAAAATCGTTCAGAAAACGGAAAAACGATAATCTCTGATACACCTAAGCCTTCCATGACGGCACACCGTTCCTCAATGGTTGAAAGAAGCTCTTGGTGCGGATTCGATTTTCGCTTTGAAATCGGAATCGACGAAAAAGTCTGCGCCGCCGAACAAAGGCCTAACTCTTTGGCCTCCCGCAACATCGTATCCATTATTTTACGATGGCCAAGGTGTACGCCGTCAAAATACCCAAGCGCAATAATTCGATTAATTTTGCTGTCGAAGCCCTGTGGAACAAGGCCCTCAGCGAGATTACCATCACCAAATATAAAACGAGTCACTTTGTGTATAGCATCCTTTCAATTTTGAGTATTTGCTCTTCTTCCGATACTCTCGGATAAACGACTGCAATCAGTGTCCCTTCAAACATTGCTCGATGACGGGCAATTTCTTCATTACTCATGCTACCATATGGTAATCTGTCTTCGAAAAGGTGAAGAGGCAGTTTTTTACCCTGTCGAATATTATGCATCTCGTCTGCAGTTAGCTCAATCGCCGGTAAGTGCTCCACACACACAAGATCACTGACAAATGCCTTAGCAAATTGACCTTCTTGAGATAATGCCTCAAGTTTTTCGAGGGTCAATGAATCCGAAACACGAAGACCTCCGCAAGCCACTCGTCTCAAAGATGACGCATACGCGCCAAAACCGGTATATTCGCCCAAATCCTGACATATAGTACGGATGTACGTACCTTTTGAGCATCGAACTCGAAAAACAACGGATAAACTTGGTTCACAAGAGATTGACATCACTTCGGAAGAATATATCTCGATTCTTCGAGGCTTAATATCCACATTAAGGCCTTGTCGCGCATAAGAATACGCCGGTTTTCCCGCAATTTTTATTGCAGAAAATTGGGGTGGCTGTTGAAATTGTTCCCCAACCAAGCGATCAAAAAATGATCTGATAAGCAGATAGTTGTCTTGTCGCATCTCATTCAGTTCGGCTTCTGTCGGCGTTCTTCCGCCGAATAATTTACCGGTACGATCTTGAGTATCCGAAAACGCACCGAAAATCGCCTCGCACTCGTATGTCTTATCGTAATCATCCATATAGCGTATAAGCCGAGTCGAGGCACCGACACAAATGGGCAACAAACCAGTAGCAAATGGATCCAGAGTCCCTACGTGTCCTACTTTCTTAACACCCGAAAATCTTCTGATCAGACTGTCCAATCGAAAAGACGAAATACCTTCGGGCTTGTCCGCAAGAATAAGACCGCTCACTAATCGGTTTTCAGTCATCTTCTACTCCGTAAAAAAAGATTCAGCTTGATGAATGATGGACTTACAGACCTCATTAACTGAAGAATCCCGGACAGAAAAACCTGCTGCCCTGTGATGACCTCCGCCACCAAAAATCTCGGCAAAAGCGGCTGAATCAAAGGGTTCTCTACTTCTGATATTGACACGAATTTCGCCATCACCAGACTCCCTGACAACAAATGAAGCCACGACTCCTTCGATATCTCGAAGATTCGATACCAGACCGTCAGCCGCATAATCGGAAGCATTCGCATCGCGAATCATCTCCTGTGTGACCGCCGTCATCGCCATTTTTCCGTCGTAGAACATCCTTGCTCCGGAAAGTGCTTTAGAAATCAAGCGCATTCTTTCAACACTCGTCAAATCAAAAAGATGATATGCGTTGAGGTACAAATTCGCACCGGCTTCCAAAAGATCCGCCGCCGCACGAAGCGTATCCGGCGTCGTATTCTGGTAAGAAAAACGACCGGTATCCGATTGAATTCCAACCATCAGGAAATTCGCAATTTGTTCATTGAGCAGAGATTTATGGGTGCGAGTTTCTATAATCCGAATGATATGCAATACGAGTTCAGCGGTTGCCGCAGCTTGAGGAACCACTAACCTGGTGCCCGTTGCTTCTCCGCTTGATACATGATGATCAAGAACTGCTTTTGACGATGACACCTCATAAAGAGTGCCTGCAGAACCCATTCTTCCGGCATCTGAACAATCCACCGCGACAGCGAGTCCCTGTTCTTGTGATAATTGGTTATGGTTATCAGAAGAATATATGCGGTATAAATCATCCGGAATATTCATAAACGCCAAACGCTCCGGAATCGGCTCCTCCAACATAACGTAACTTCTACGGTTAATATTGCGAAGAACAGCAACTAATGCTGCCGCGGATCCGATACAATCACCATCCAGACGAACATGAGGATAGACAAAAATAACCTTCCCGGAAATATCCTCGGACAACAAAAGATCTACAATAGAGTCGGCAACTTCACCCACGCGACTGATCCTCCTTAATCGTATCATCGATGAGCTTCATAAGGCGCATGCCTTTTTCAATAGAATCATCAATGACAAAATGGAGTTCAGGTGCTACACGAAGATTGATTCTCTGACTTGCCTCCCTGCGTATGAAGCCGGAGGCTTTATTAATCGCTTCCGAAAAATCTTTTTTGCCCTTATCATCGGTCATCACTGATAGATAGACCGTCGCATGTGACAAGTCAGCTGACATTTTCACTTCAACAACTGACGTCATCACGGGAATGCGAGGATCTTTAATGTCATTTCTCAAAATATCGGCAATCATTTTTTGCATTTCATCGCCAACTCGAGCAGATCTGTCTCTTCTCATAAGTATCCTCCCGGAATTATCGCAAAATCGTTATTCTAGAAGTGGAGAATCAGCGCTTTTTTTCGCGCATTTCAAATGCTTCAATGACGTCACCTTCTATGATGTCGTTATATCCCTCGATTGAAATACCACACTCGTATCCTGCGTTAACTTCTTTGACGTCATCTTTAAATCGCTTCAAAGATGCAAGCTTTCCTTCGTGCACGACGATGCCGGATCGAACTATACGAACCTCCGAAGAACGTAAAACCTTACCGTCAAGAACGTAAGCTCCACCGATTGTACCGACGCTCGACACTTTGAAAATCTGTCGAATTTCAATGTGACCGAGAATAGCCTCTTCAAATTTAGGTTTTAAGAGTCCCTTCATCGCGGCCTCAATATCCTCAATCGCATTATAAATAACGCGATACAACTTAATATCAACCCCGGCCTCTTTTGCCATTTCGACGATCATTGCCGAAGGACGAACATTAAATCCGATTATTATTGCGTTTGTGACATCCGCCAGCGTGACATCTGCTTCGGTAATTGCACCGACGGCACCATGAACCACTCTGACACGGACTTCGTCGTTAGTCAATTTTTCGAGAGACTGGATTACTGCTTCAACAGAACCCTGAACATCCGCCTTGACAATCAAGTTCAAATCATGAATTTCTCCGGCCGCCAAGGTCTGTGCCAATGTCTCGAGCGACATACGTGATGATTTTCTCAACTGATCTTCACGTTGTTTTACACGACGCTTTTCGGCTAATTGACGTGCGACCTTCTCATCCGTAACCGCGTAGAATATCTCTCCGGCTTCCGGAACTTCCGATAAACCTAAGATTTCAACCGGAACAGACGGTCCGGCCTTTTTGACCTCAGCACCCTTGTCGTCTGTCATAGCACGAACGCGTCCGACCGTCGATCCGGTAACGACCGTATCTCCGCTTCTAAGCGTACCGCGTTGCACTAATACAGTAGCGACCGGTCCGCGATTCTTATCCAACCTAGCCTCAATAACCGTACCCTTCGCTTGTTTGTCAGGGTCAGCCTTTAAGTCCATAACTTCGGCGGTCAAAAGAACCATTTCGAGAAGTTCTTCGATTCCTTCTCCGGTGTGAGCAGATACAGGAACCATTATCGTAGATCCGCCCCAGTCCTCGGGCAAAATGCCGTGAACGGACAACTCTTGCTTTACTTTATCGACATTCGCACCCGGTCGGTCGATTTTATTGATTGCGACAACAATCTCGGTATTCGCTGCCCGAGCGTGATTAATGGCTTCGATAGTCTGTGGCATGACACCGTCATCCGCAGCTACAACCAGGATGGCAATATCAGTAACCTGAGCGCCTCTGGCTCTCATTGTGGTGAAAGCTTCGTGACCCGGAGTATCCAAAAACGTAATACGTTTTTCATTCAGTCGAACCGTATATGCGCCGATATGCTGCGTGATGCCGCCGGCCTCGCCTTTGACGACAGTTGCCGACCGAATACGATCCAACAAGGAGGTCTTGCCGTGATCGACGTGACCCATAACAACAACGACAGGCGGACGCGGTCTTAGGTTCTCATCCGTATCTTCCGTATCATCAAATAGGATATCCTCCTCCGTGATGACAAGGAGTTTTTCTGTCGTAATGCCGAATTCCTCTGCAATCAGTGTTGCCGTATCAAAATCAATTTCTTGATTGAGTGTTGCAAGCATACCCAGCTTCATCAGCTTTTTTATAACCTCCGAAGAACGCTTCTGAATGCCTTCGGAAAAGTCTTTTACCGTAATAATTTCGGGCAACTGAACATGTGTAAGTACCGCCTTGGGTTGTTCTTGAGCTTGCCCGTTATTCCCACGCCGTCTCTGTCCCGAACGACGTCCCTTGTGTGATACAGGATAGGACGCGTCCAAAACGGTATCGTCTGCAAGAATATCTGTAGCGTCGCGACCGACAAAGGCTGAAGTCACAGCACGCTGATTACCGACCCGCTTGTCTCCCTGTGTGCCAGTCGGTCTGACCGCATCTTTCTTGAAATCCTTGTTGACTTCCTTACGACTTTTATCAATAGCATCTCGAGCAGCAAAATTAGCCTTTTCTTTGCTCTTTTCGAGAGTAATGGTATCATCTTCATCTTTTGGAGCAGGTCTCGAAAACGAAGGACGACCTTGACCCGGACGATCCGAATCCGGTCTCTGACCTGGTCCGCGCTGACCACCCGGAGCAAAAGAAGCACCGCCCGGACGTGGTCCGCCTTGGCCGAACGAATTACCGCCCGGACGTGGTCCGCCGGGACCGAAATTGCCGCCACCAGGACGCGGTCCGCCTTGACCGTATGAATTACCGCCCGGACGAGGCCCGCCCTGGCCGTATGAATTACCACCCGGACGTGGTCCGCCTTGGCCGTATGAATTACCGCCCGGACGTGGTCCGCCCTGACCAAAATTATTGCCGCTTGGACGCGGTCCGTTACCCTGCTGTCCCGAAAACGAGGGTCCTCGGTCCGTATAGCCCTGTCTCGGACGATTGTCTGATCCCGGAACATAACTGGAACGATCTGTACGAACCGTGTTCGCGCGATTGCTCGGAGCAGCATTTCTGTTCTCCGTCATCGGTGTTGAAATCGGTGAGACCTCCGCTGGTTTTTCTTGCACAGAGTCCGGCGCAATTCCCTTAACCGGAACAGCCACTTCAACAGTAGACTCTTTGGGGGGCAAAGCTTCCTTTGGGGTCACTTGTGCGGAGGCAGACACCTGTGACTCTGGTTTATCAATCGTCTTCCCAACGACCTTTTCTTCGGAAGGCTTCGGAATCGACTCCTTTACCGGCTCGACACTTTTGACGGAAGATTGCTCTTTCGCCTCAACACCTTCTGCTTTATCTTGCGGTGTTGCACGTGACTTTTTATTCACGCGTCCGACTCGCAACGTCTTGGTTCCGGAAATACCGCTTACAATGATTTCCGGTCCGGTGATCTCCATATCGGAGTGTGTAACCGGCTCGGTCTTATCATTTTTACGATCGGTTAAGTCCTTTTTTTCTGTCATGTATGCCTCCTCAAATTGTGTAAGCTAATATATTCAATTTACTCTGGAATGTTTCGGATTAACCGATCCATTTTAACTGCAATTTCTCTTGCAAAGTTCTCGTCCATCACCGCGACTATCGCTTTGGGACTCTTTCCGAGTGCATCGCCAAGCGAGTTTTTATCAAAGAAGCGATAAACCGGAACATGTTCTTTGATGCACAAAGATTCAATTTTTCTAGCTGTCCCCGGTGACGTATCCCTGGCAATAATAACAAGTTTTGCCGTCTTCTGTCCAATTGATATTGAAACACTGTCAAATCCTGCGATAATTCTTCCGGCCTTTGCCGCTAAACCAATAAACGATAAAACACGATTCGGCGTTATTTCAATCTCAACGGATTGCGATTTATTGTTTTTTACAGCCATTATCTTATTTCGTTACCTCTGCTCTTTATTAGGATAGATGGTCTTTAGCTGTTCTACCGTATCTGAGTCAACCTGTGTCTTCAATCCCCTCTGAAACCGGTTGGCTTTAAGCGCTTGAGCAATGCAATCTTCATCTTTGCAAACATATGCCCCTCTTCCCGGCATTTTGCCCGTCGGATCAAGCTCGGTGTGCCCATCCGGCAGTAAGACCACCCGAAGTAATTCACTTTTGTCTCTGCGCGCCTTGCATGCCACACACATTCTCTGAGGGATTTTTTTCAAGTTAACCACTCCTTTTCACAAAGCAATCTTCTCAAAACCTGAAGACTATATTGCGATTCGAAGAAGAATCAGCCGTCATTTCCTTCATCTTCAATTGGTTCGCTCTCTTCATCTGCGACTGTAAAATTAGACATGAATTCATTTTGAAGCATTTCTTGATACTGCGATTCACTCTTGATGTCAATTTTCCAACCGGTTAATCGAGCCGCGAGGCGTACATTTTGACCGGCACGACCGATAGCCAAAGAATACTGATGATCAGGAACGACTACTTTGGCGGACAAATCTCTTGAACCGTCATCTTTCGTGTTAATTTCTGTGTCAACTCGAATAACTTTCGCCGGCAATAATGCATTACTGATAAACACGGCCGGATCCTCGTCCCATTCTATGACATCAATCTTTTCTTGCCCAAGCTCATCCATGATAGCCTGAACACGAGATCCCCGTTGTCCGACGCAAGCGCCGAGCGGATCTACATCCTCATCACGGCTCATCACCGCAAGCTTGCTTCTTGAGCCGGCCTCACGAGCAACCGAAACAATCTCGACAATTCCGTTTGCAATTTCCGGAACCTCTTGCTCGAAAAGTTTACGAACTAAATTCGGATGACTTCTTGACACGTAAACTACCGGACGACCATTGTGCTCTTCTACTTTGAGAATCAAGAACTTCATGTGTTGATTAAAATTATATTTCTCGTCTTTGACTTGCTCTTGGCGAGTAAGTGTTGCCTCTGCTCTTCCAATGTCAACAAAAACGAATTTGCTGTCTTTTCTCTGAATAATTCCCGAAGCCAGCTCACCGATACGGTCAGAAAACTCTTCTTGAATTCGGACGTGTTCCGCACTGCGCAATTTTTGATTGATGGCACTCTTGGCCGCAATAGCAGCCAATCTTCCCAAAGACTCAACCGGAATGGTTAATCCGATGGTGTCGCCCTCTTCTAATTCATTGTCAATCATCTTGGCCTCTTCAAGAGAAATTTGAGTCTTAGGGTTATCAACTACCGCACAGACTTCTCGCTCCTCGAAAACTTCCATCTCCCCGGTCTCGCGATCAATCTCCGCATAGACGTTATCATTTTGTCTGGCGTCCGAAAACTCTCTCTTAAAAGCGGCGACAATAGCCTCCTCAATAGCTATGAAGAGCACTTCCTCATCAATACCTCTTTCCTTGGCCAGAAGCTTAATCGCACCGATCAGTTCTTCATTCATGTTAAGATCTCCTCTCGATCATTAATAAATGTTCTCTATGACTATACTCTGCAGGTTTACTAAAAACGAATGCATCTTTTGGCTGAAGTAATATGGTCGAATAAAACTTGAACCTCTTTATCCTTAGCAGAAAGATAGAGGATTCCCGAATCTATTCTCAGAATTATCCCCTCCACCTTTGTCACGCCATCAATGGGATTCGACAAAGTGACCTCTACCTCTTCTCCCACATATCTTTCAAAATCCGCCTCTGTTGTCAGAGGTCGATCCAATCCGGGAGAGGATACTTCAAAATAATCCGGAGTCGTCGGAAGGGATTGATCGAAAATAGGATCTAATACCTTGCTGACCTGTTCGCAATCTTCGATTCCTATACCGCCCTTTTTGTAAATAAATATACGCAAAAAGTAAGCGGGTCCTTCTTTTTTGTATTCCGCATCCACCAAATCGTAACCAAGTCCCGAAACCAGCGGTTCAGCGAGCTCGAATGCGATCTGTGCAATCTTTGATCGATTGGCCAAGTCAATCTCTCCTTTTTCCGATTATAAAAGAAAGAGCGGGCACAACCCACTCTTTCAAAATACCGATACTACACGGAAATTTTAGCATGAATAATCGCCTGATGCAATACACTAGCCAAGTTCTTTATTATAGATATAATATACGACTTTATAGAAAGCTTATATTTTTATCTACGAATCTTCAGATTTATACAATTGTCACAAACAGTTTGAAAAGTGATGTGCTTTTACTATTCAAATTATCCAGATTATAGGTTAAAATAAATTAATCCCAGATAATCTTTGGGAAATACACTTAAGGGAGATGTTGCCAATGATAAGAGTAATTGCAGGTGAAAAAGGGACCGGTAAGACTGCTCAACTTGTCGATGACATCAACGCACAAGCCGTCACAGAAAACAACAACATTGTATGTATCGAGAGAGGAAATCGCCTAGACCGCCTTCTAAAGTATCAAGTCAGACTCGTGGACATGAACGAGTACCCGTGTAGCAGCTTTGACCAGCTGCTTAGTTTTATTAGTGGCATATATGCTAAAGATTTTGATATAACGCACATTTACATTGACAGTATTTTCAAGGTTGCGCAATCAGAGGAAATGAAAGATTTCGCCGCTTTCCTTGAACAGCTTGATGCATTTCTCAAAGACAAAAACATTGCTGTTACCATTATCTGCAGTAGCTCCATTGAATCTTTGGACGAGAGCATTCGCAAATTCACGTGATTTCATTGAATGTGTCATGTGACTTGTTGATAGATTCACTATCATAATAGTTTTTTAGCCGAAACCAATATGACAGGCATCTTCTTAGGAAGATGCCTGTTATATTTTTTGTTTGTCCGGATTTCTGATGAAACCTGGTCTGAACGCTTTTCTTTTCTCTCTCAAAGATATATGATAAAAATGACTTATATGACACAAATAAGGGGGTTTGTATTATGTTCAAAGATTTTAAAGCGTTCATCACAAAGGGGAATGTCATTGACTTAGCCGTTGCAGTCGTAATCGGTGCTGCTTTTGGCAAAATTATCACAGCTATCGTAGATAATCT
>JAAYBI010000077.1 GCA_012718915.1 Clostridiaceae bacterium | reverse complement strand
GAAAGCCTTTGTCTAAATCCATCAAAGTCTGTTGGAGTGCTTGAGAAGGGGATTCTTTCAGCCATACCGTATCCGGATCCCTTTTCCATAACGGAAGAGATTTTGCCATATCGGCATAGCGGACATACCCTGCTTCTGCCTTATGGCTTTCCTGCTGCACGGCAAGAGCTCGATTATAGACATACCGACATGATCCGGCAAAGCGGCTCATTTGTCTGCGCTGCTCTCCGTTGGGCATTAATTCGAATTTATAGGCTTGCAAGATCTTCATGCACTTATTATACCGAACTTTTGTTCCTGGGTCTCATAGGAAAGATAAATATCTCCACTTTTTCGCCGGTCTTCCGCCGCGATCGCATTGACTGTTTGACTCAGCGATAATTATACGCTTTGATCCATCGACTGTGCCGAGACAACCGAAACCAGCGCTTAGACACAGCGATAATTATACACTTCGATCTGCATCAAGTTCCAGCACTGTTCATTCGGATCTTTTCGCTCGTCATTTAGAAGATAAATACGCGAAACGAGATACGCACGCTGTCACATATTTTTTCGATAATTCATGTTTTCGGATCGGGGCTCCCACGACGGATAAATCTCCGTCTTCCAAGTATAGATCAGGTTCTTACCCACACTCTCATAGCCGATTTTTTTATAAAAAGTCTGATCGCCTCCGGTCATGCCTTTGCATTCCGGGTGCACGGAAGAAAGCCGCTTGAACGCTTCGTTCAAGATTTTCGTGCCCAGGCCTTTCCGGCGCTCCCACCAGGCAACACCCAGCGGCTCCAGCTCACAGTAAGGCATACCCTCTCGATACCACAAGATGGCCATCGCAACCGGCCGCCCCCATGGATCTAGGATGCAAAGATCAAAGTTCGGATTGTACGACTTCATTTTTCGCACATCACCAAAAGCCCTCTCCGCCTCCTTGCACCGGTCGATGCTGTAGTTGAACGACGCCATATGCACATTCGACAGAAAAAAATCCGGCGTCTCATTCCCGTCCGCATAACGGTAACCGGGCGGGAGCTCGGAATCCAACTCGCTCGAGTCGAACATCTTGAGAAGCGTCGATTCGCTCCAGTCCTCTTTGCAAAAACCGTGCGCTTCAGCCATTTTCAAAAGCACCGTATTCCAAACCGGGACTCGAAGTTTAACAAAACGCGTCGTCCCGTTCGCCTCAACCTGAGACATCCCGGTCTGCGCGAAAAAAATCATCTCTTCGATCAGTTCCTCATCTTGCGCCGCCTCCTTGCTCTCGAAAAGAAAAAACGCATCGCCCTCCGACGCCGCCTCATTGATGGCGCATGCGACCATTTCCCCGCCTTTTCGAAAAACACCGGCCGTTCTCTCGAGCACCCTCGGCACTCCCTTAAAATTCGGATGTAAGCCCTCGCAAAACTCAAAGCGGGCCAAACCGAAAATCGGATGCTCCCATTGGTACGACCGAAGAATTAATTCTTCTATCTCATCAAAATCTTTAGGATCATAGTACGAAAATTCGTATTTCATAAGTGCCCCTTGTTTCTCTTCATGTTCATTGCATCTCCCAGCATATCGTATTTCATATATTACAAGTACTTTTGTGGTTTTTCCAGAAGAAAAACTTACCCCGCCAATGACTTCTCGAGACTCTCATTATGCCGATTCGTCGGTTCGGCGAAAGATAGACTCGACGCGAACAATCCAACAAACATGCTCATCCACTCTGAATCAGAGCAGGAGTTTTCGAATGTAATATTCAATAACCCTGGAGTTAAGCGGCTTGTTTACAGTCTCATACGTCAGAATAAGATTTTCGTCGGCTGAATATCCGGCCAGAGTGTACATGTCGATTCGCTTAGTGGCATAATCTGCATAATCCGCGTCTGACATCATGCCGTTGTGCTCCCACAAAAACTCTTTTCGCATCCGAACATTCAGGCAAGTGAAGTCCGGATGTATTGTTCCGCAACCGCGAATCTGCAGCGGGCACTCGTAGCGGTAAGGAATATTGAAACGGTTCAAAGTATCCGCGATGATTATCTCGGACTTCGACCGGACACGCTCTCCTTTTGCCGAATAATACTCTGAAGCACCATCATTGAACGCCTTCATCTTATATTCAAAATTCATCCATTCTCTGGCGTAGTCTTCATCCGGGAGTATAACCGGCCTAATCAAGGTCTTGCGACACTCGTGAAGAGAATTATAAATCTCCTCAATTCGTTTCGGCTGATAAGAATTAAGAAACCTTTTTAATATTTTGATTTCAACCGTCAATTCAGCAATCAACTTGCAATCATAATCTTTCTGCGCAAGCGCTGCTGCAAGCTTGTTTTGATTACGTTTGAGATAGACGCCGTTTCTGTCAACAGTTTCTTTTCTATAATAGTATTGTGTTGCCAACCTATTTTGAGTCACGCGAATTTTGCCAACCGGTGCTTTTTCAATGGACATTTCTTTATCCATCAATACTTGTTCAATTTCTGCGACTCTTTCCTTAACGTACTCAAGGAGAAAATCATGATTCAGCTCTACTATTTTGCTTTCCTTCATTATCATAGATGTTGATTCCTTTGCTAGACAAATTAATTCATAATTTCTCGTGCATTAGCATTATATTTTCTCAATTCATTATCTGGTCCAAATCTATTCGACAAATGCATAGGAAGTCGACTAGTGATATGTAAATCAATATCAATTTGCGATGTCATACGGCACTAGGATAAATTGCCTTTTAAATCAAATTTTTCGTTGTGCATGAGAAATTACGGTATTTTCGAAGTAGTCTACTCACTTGCTCAACAACATGACGCCCGCAAATACAAGGAGTCCAGTTTTAAGAACACTGTACTCAATAGTTAATTCATCAAGTACCCAATCGACGAAGTTCTTGTCCGGTTTTCGTCGAAGAGTGCGATGATTGCGATTTGACGTGTGCGCCTTCTATGTGGCGAAACGTTTCGCTGCATTCTAATACATACGAAACCGTTACAGATATGCGATTTCGTATGTATTTTTCTATCATTACTTCCACTTTTTCGCATTCTAATACATACGAAATGGATTCAAATTTGCGATTTCGTATGTATTTTTAGCTCCAAAATGCACTTTTTTCGTAGTCTAACACATACGAAACTGTTACAAATGTGCAGCTTCGTATGTAATCTGCTCTTACGTCGGTCATCATCCGTGTTTAAGGCTTAGTTACAAATGAGCTTTTCAATAAATCGACCCCCCTAAGCACAAGAATGCCGCCCCGGTGTCTCCACCAAGAGCGGCATTCTCGCCAGGGTATGCGATTATG
>JAAYBI010000076.1 GCA_012718915.1 Clostridiaceae bacterium | reverse complement strand
TTTCAAGTGCTTTTCGGCACATTTATCTATCGGCATTTTTGTTCAGCGAGTGTTTATTATTTTTCTCGATGCGAAAGGCGCGTTCAGTGGTTTTTTAAAGAGGCTGTATCGCTATACCCACTCGCAATCCTACATCTTTTGATCATGGTCTTTTCGGGAACTTTTTTTATATGCTTGACGAGTTCGGTTCGTTTTGATGCGGGTTCGTTTTGCTTATTGGGTTACTACTTGGCAATACATTCCTTGTGGTTGTTCCTAACCACCATTCTAATTAATATTGTCGCGATAAAAATTCGGAGCGGAGGTGCTTTTGTAATTGTTTCCGGTATTCAAATTTTTCTCGCGTCGCTCTACGCATACTGGGGAGAAAATCAAAAATTCGATGAAATTCCGATGTCAAATAGGTATGCAAATTTACTCAAGTCAGATCCATTGTCTCACTTAGTTTTAAACTGGCATAGCAGTGGAATAAAGTCTTTGAGTGGGAAGATTGATATATTCGAGATGGAGTTTGAATTTGTTGAGTCGATATCGCTCTATATAATTTTAAGTGTGCTACTCATCGCAATCGGATGTGTTGTTGTAAAGAGACAGGAATTTATTGTAATTAACATTGAGACGGGGGGGACATAATGAAGCTTAAAGCGGATAGCGTATTCAAATCTATAAAAGGCAAGTCGATACTGTCAGATATTAATTTAGATCTTAAAAGTGGAACAGTTTATGGGATTGTCGGCAGGAATGGATCCGGAAAGACAATGCTTTTTCGCGCATTGTCCGGATTGATGAAAATTGACTCCGGAGAAATAAACTGTGACGGGAACGTATTGGGGAAAGATATATCTATTCTTCCGAGCCTTGGCATAGTCTTAGAGAATGCAGGTCTTTATCCTGAGTTTACCGGATTAATGAATCTTAGTTTATTGGCAAAGCTTAACAATAGAATTGAGAAGGACGATATAGTTTGTGCCATTAAAAGATTGGGCCTTGACCCAAGCGACAAGAGACCTTACGGCAAGTACTCGTTGGGAATGAAGCAGCGCATTGTATTAGCGCAAGCCATCATGGAAAAGCCGGAAGTCATTATGCTTGATGAGCCCACGAATGCGCTGGACGAAAATGGAATCAAAGACATCCGAGAGATTATTCTTCAAGAAAAAAAGCGAGGCGCACTAATATTAATTGCCAGTCATAATAAAGAGGATATCAGCATGTTGGCGGATGAAGTTTTTTATATGAGCGAAGGACGAATTTCGGAAAGGCAGTGATAGCATGAAATTGAAATTGATGTTTTTGTTCAGTATTCTGCTGATTATTCCGTCCGCAATTTTTGGCGCGCTGCTCAAGTCTGAATTCACGGACATAGGGACAGGAGAAGACCCCTTGCAGCACTTTAATGTTGGTATGATAAATGATGATCTTTTGGACAATGCCGTCCAAAATATGCATGAAACATTGGATGAATGTCCCATTATTTTGCGTGTTATGGCAGAAAGTGAAGAGGAGTTTGTCTTTTTGAGAACAAAACAGAGGGTCAAAGTGTTGGAAGTATATAAAGGAGATAATTTGCGTGTGGGTGATTCTATCTACATCACTAAATATCAGTCGAGCGTGTTCTTTGAACAGAAGGCTGTAAATATGGGATTTGTAAACACAATGATTCCCAATGACGAGTATCTGATTTTTTTGGAATCGAAGATTATCTCGGTGGATAATCGTGAAGCTATTTATGAGACGCCAGGATATATTATCGCGCCTATTTTTGCATACAAGGATAGGGAGAATGAGCTCGTAGACCCGATTCGTCAAGACTATATTTCTGCGTCGTATTCAATGCTGATGAATAATGAATTTTTCGCGGTGTCTCAGGAGGGTATTGATAAACTGAACAATTTGAAAGATATCTTGCAAGCAAGATATCCGGCAGATTAAAGCTTAAATTCAATATGGCTTAACCTGCAATGCAACCCGAGATAATTGCGACTCAAAAATTCTTCCGGTGATGAAAATATTAATGCGTCGAATGTTCAGCAAATCCATCCGGATGGACATATCGACCACGTTTTTGCGTCATGCGGCCATAATCGATGGCGGCGGTCGGGCAACGATTGAGGCAGCCTAAGCATTGCAGGCAATCGCCATGCCATTCGGGTTTTTCGTCGAGCATAGCTATCGAATGGGTCGGGCATATTCTTGCGCATAAGCCGCACCCGATGCACCGGTCGCTGACTGAGAAGGGCCTAGTAGAGCGGTGTTTCTGATAATAGGCGTGAAAAACCCGGCTCGGCAGAATCATTATTCGAGACAGCATGGTCGGATGATGGTTCGTTCGCGATTCATGGACATCGGTAATGATACGAGTCAGAATAGCGGCCGAATGATTGAGACGGCGACGCAATTGCTTATCTGAAGGCGCTTTAAACACGATGACATAGTTTTCAGGCATAAGAAGGCGATAGGCGGCGGAAACATGGATGCCGTTTGCCTTAAAATATCGGACCGCATCGCCCAGTGCGCTTCCGATGACACTGCCACAAGTCATAACAAGAAAAAGATGGCGGCCCTCAAAATCTGAGGTGCTTAGATTTTCTACAAACGACTTGACGATTGGCGGCAGGCCCCAAAAATAACAAGGGAATACAAAGCCGACTCTCTCGTCTTTGGAAAAAGCGAATCGGAATCGCTCATCTTCGATGCAATCAACCATCGAGACATAGTCTTCGCCGATTTGGTCAGAAATGGTTCGAGCAGCAAAGAGAGAGTTTCCGGTAGCAGAAAAATAGAATAGCATGTTGAAATTCATATCCTTTCTAAAATCGGATTCATCTGACAGAGTCAGAGGTCAATTGGATATGTATTGGGTGCAAGTCGATTAAGAGCATCTTCAATGCTGTCGACCCAGAATATGTGTTGCCCCTGATTGCATTCGTAAATGAAATCCTTTAACGCTTGACCGGGATAACGTCTGAAGTCGCCGACTATGGCTAGGCGAATATTATAATTCGAAAATTTCTGAAGCACTTCACCGGCGAATCGAGTCTTGAGATCGAAAAAATCCCTGTGAAGACAATCGCTGTGAAAAACAATCGCGCCACTGTCATACCGGAACATCGCGCTCGCCATAAAATCAAGCGCATCTTCGATAGAATCTATACGATCGGTGGGGTCTGTAATAGTGATTATGACGCCATTTTGTTCGACAATTCGCATAGACACTCCTCTCAGAAGAAAATACAAATTACTAACATTGTGTCTTTGAAAAACAGAAAAATCAAGTCGCGCTAAATATGATTCTTTCGTTGTTATCGTGAAAGGCATGAAACTCGTCATTAGGTGACATGACACGTAACCTGTCGTCAGCGGAAGTTCGGCGCGAGGAATATAGGCAATTCTATTTCCTGATATACGCCGCCGGAAAAGTAGATTATATATGCCGGGATTGTTGAAATCATCAATATCGGAGGATACTGATGAAATGGAGCGTTTGATTGATTATGTTGGCGTTGGGTTTGCGCGAAAGGATTTGCTGCACTCTAATACATACGAAATGATTGAGTTTGTGCTGTTTCGTATGTATTTACCGCCAAATTCGGATGTTTTGCAACTTTTGGCGGCAATCTGTAACTCTCGCAAGGCGATACGAAGCCATGAGGTGCTTGATTTACCGCCAAATTTCTGAGAATCGTCTGTATTGGCGGTATTTTCAAATTTTCAGATGTTCCCGATGCAATAATCTCCCAAGATTTACCGCCAAATTCAGAAGTTTTGCAACTTTTGGCGGTAATCACCAAAAGCGAAACGTTTCGCGATACGCCACCGCCGTCCGCGTCCACGCCATCGCCGCACAGCTTACACCACCACCACCGCACAGCCCACACCGCCGCCAACACCGCTACCCCGCCCAAGAGCCATTCTCAATCTGCAATCGAATATTTCTCCGGTGAAGTGGCTTTTACGCGTTGCTCAATTTCCCTTCGAATATTTCTCCGGTGCAGGGGCTGATATGAGCTTCGCGTCAATTCAAGTCATTGTGAATGATTGGCTTTATAGAATCGCTTTTTGATATTTGCGTATAGTATTGAAACCGTAGCCTGTCGATAATCATCGGCAGTTTTTTTGCCCGTAATAGTGAAACTCCGTGAAACTCCACTTTTGAGGAGTGGCCAATCGATAAGTGGTGACATAAAATTTCCCCAGAAGCAAAACAGAGAGGCATGAAGTGCCGTATACATGAATCGCTCTATTGACAATAATTCGATTCATAGTCAGATGGAGGAAGTTGAGATGGGTATAGCAGATGCATTCGGGGTGCGTGTTGAGAAGTTGAACTTGAAGGGCAATTACTCAATCCAGGAACTGTTCGAAAAGATTAAAGAAGTAGATTTTGAAGCCGGAACGCCGTCGCTGGTGAAGAATGGATTTGCGTGGGTCATCGCTTTTCCGGAAATGGATCGTAATAACCAGGTACAGATTTTGGGAGGCAACGGCAAATATACTGTTCAGCGAAGTGCACAACCGGTTGGCGTTGACAAGATGCTCGCAAACATGGCGCTGGACAAATTGACCGGCGGTATCAGTGGGTTTTCGGGTGCATTCGGGGACACTAAGAAGCGTTGTATGGAGATGGCCACTAATACGGCGAATAAGATTAATGCCTTGGGCATCTGATGACCGGTTCGCTTTGCATAGTTCGGGTGGTCGTGAACACAGAATACCGGTGAGGGGCTGATGCGTATGGGAAAAATCGTTTTTGTGAACGGTCAGATGCGGGAAGACTCGTCTCAGGAAGAACACCCTAATGAGAAAAGCGTTGATAAGTACGTATACATTTTGTTGGCTGTATTTGCAGGCGGACTCGGGGTGCACAAGTTTTATGCAGGACGACTCAGAGCCGGAGCGGCATATTTATTGTTTTGTTGGACGGCTATTCCGGCAATCCTTGCGATTTTCGATATCGTGAAAGCGTGTGGAAAAATCAAGGATTCGCAGAACCGAATTTGGATATAAGCATACATTTTCCGGTTCGGACTAACAAATATTTGGGCATAGACGGATGTTTCGATACGAACTGCTTGTTTCGCTCCTTTGGGGGGATGACGGCTGGTTGATCATCGGAAATACCGTTAGCTATATCAGAACGAAATACACTTAATTAAACGGAGGAAGATTATGAAATCAAAAACAACAGCACTGATTCTTTCTATTTTTTTGGGCGGATTGGGTGTCGACCGCTTCTATCTCGGACATACCGGCATGGGTCTGCTCAAGCTCTTTACCGGCGGCGTTTTCGGCATCATGTATGTCGTTGACATCATCATGATTTTGACAGGAAAAATGACCACGAAAGACGGTCAGAGTCTCGCATAATTTAGACGTATTCGAGAAGTGAAGGCGCATTTCGCGCGGGGGTTCGAAAGCTTGCCTTCACAAAGCGAAAATATAGGAAGTACGCCGAAAGTGTGTCAAATGCCTTCGTGTCGTGACTTCCTATTTTTAAGAAAAAGGCTCGCGTTCGCAAAAACAGGTCTTGCCGGCGTGTTGAAACGAAGCATGTTTAGAACTCGAGCCGCAAATGATTGAGAGGAAAAAAGGTATGACAGAAATCAAAAAGAATAAAGACACAGCGCAAATTCTGGAGATCATCGTTGTTATTATGTTGGGCATTACAGCACTTTTTACCGCATGGGCCAGCTGGGTCGGTTCTCTCCATGGTGGCAACCAGGCGACAAATTACACCAGGAGTAACAATATCGCAGCGGAAGGTAACTCAGAGTACAACGCAGGAGTTCAGAATATGATGCAAGACATGATGCTCTGGAACGAAGTGAGTGATCTTCAGATTGATATTATTTTTGCTCAGGATAATGGTCAAACAGAAGCAATGGAGCAGGCGGCGAACAAATTGTTTTTCAAGTTGAATGACAATCTGACAGAAGAAATGGCGAGCGTCATCGGATGGAGTTGGGATTATGTATCAGAAGATCCTTCTGAAATCGTGTTGACATGGATGCAAAACGAACAGGCCGTTGTCTCGCCGTTCACTAACCAAGAGTTCGTTGATTCGTATTTTGTGAATGCCAAGACCTTGCTGGCCGAGTCAGACGCCGTCCTGGCTCAGGGCGTGAAGGATAATACCAGCGGTGACGCATACGGTTTAGTCACCGTAATATATGGCGTGGTATTATTCCTTTTGGGTATCGCCGGAACATTTAAAAGCGATAAAAATAAATACGTTATTATCGGCATTTCTATTGTGAGTTTTCTGATAGCTACAATTTATATGTTTACCATTCCGATGCCGACCGGTTTTAGTATCATCGGTTTTTTCAAACCCTAAGTCGATCACCGGTTCACACCGGTTCGAATTCCCTTTTCATGACGAAAAACGTCTCAGTTGCATAAATGCGGTGGGGCGTTTTTCGCGCAATCCATTAGTTTTTTATGGACAGAATCAAACGAAAAACTTTATTTCTGAGTTCGAAGGAGCTGGCATAAAGTGAAGATACTACTCGTTTTAGGAGTGGTTTGTGCATCATCGGGTATGCTAAAATTATGAACAGTCGGGGCTCGTTTTTGGGCAGTTTCCGGCAATTCAGCAAAGTTGAGAATAACATGACAGAACTGGATACGATTCGCAGCATTCCCTGCATTCAGACTGAGGATTCTCTTTATGTTCGCCCCCAAGCGGCAAACAAGAAGATGCGCACGGCGCAGACTTTGGCGCAAACGGTCTATATTTATGGCATTTCCGGTTGCGGCAAGACGGCTTTTATTCGATCTTTCATTGGAAAGCGTCGATATTATTCGTTTTCGGCAGAGAATTTGGGGGCAGGTGACCTGGATATTCCGCTTGGCAGTAAGCATAACATCGTTGTTATAGATGACTTGCATCAGTTGCGAAGCGATGACTTCAGAGAAGGTTTGATTAGCAAAATTGAAGCGTTGACCGGACGATCGGACGTATGGCTGATACTGTCCGGAAGATGTCCTATGCCGTCGTGGCTCACGCCTATCTATTATCGCAAGATGTTTACGGTGATTGAAGAGGAAGACTTGGCATTGTCTCGCGGAGAAATGGCCGAGTACTTTGCATTGTGGGGAATGTCTCCGCCTGAGGTCGAACTGGATAAGATCGTCGCCATCAGCAAGGGGATTGGTATTGTTGCGCGATTAATTGCGACAGAGATGAAGTCCGGAGTAGCCTTCGATGAAAGCGGTATTGAGAAAATGCGCAACGGATTCTGGGATTACTTGGACTATCATGTTTATGATCAGTGGGATGTTGATGTTCAGGAGTTTCTTATGCAAGTGTCTATTGTTGAAGAGTTCGACAAGCGCTTGGCAGAAATGATTACCGGACGAAGTGATATTGAGAGGATCATCAACCAGGCACAACATATGGGCAATTTTCTGGCGGTCAGGGAAGCGGTCGGTGGCAGAACCGTTTACGAGATTCGTATATCCGTGCGGTACTCGATGCGTCGGCGCTTGCTGCGAGTTTACACGAAGGAGCGTTGGGAGCGCCTGTATTACAATGCAGGGCTTTATTACGAACTGGAAGAAGACACACCCAAGGCGCTTGTCATGTATGAAGCATGCAGAGACATGGAGCGTATCGCCGGACTCTTGATTTCCAATGCAAGAAAAAACCCTGCGACCGGTCATTATTATGAACTGCGCCGTTATTATTTAGCCTTGCCGGAAAATATGATACGAGAGAGTGTGGATTTGATGTCCGCCATGAGCATGATGCATGCTATTTTGATGAACGTCGAGGAGAGCGAGCGTTGGTACGACGAACTCAAGTCGGCAGAGGCGAATTTATCCGGCAGCGCGAAAAAACTGGCGCGAGGCCATCTGACCTATCTGGATATTGCCCTTCCGCAAAGAAGTACCAGAGGACTCTCGGATATTATCAAGAGAGCCGGTACGATGATTTTAAACCGGCATATCACCTTGCCGGAGTTTTCGGTGACGAGTAACATGCCGTCTCAGCTGAACGGCGGCAAGGATTTCTGCGAGTGGAGCAAGCGAGATCGAGAGATCGCCAATACTATCGGCAAACCTCTCGAACTCACGCTGGGCAAATACGGTAAGGGATTGCTCAGTCTTGCACTGGCTGAAAGTGCCTTCGAAAAAGGACAAGACAGTTATGAAATCGCGAATCTGACGAATAAGGGTCTGATGCAGGCTCAATCCGGCGGCATAATGGAACAGTGCTTTGTCGCTGTGGGGATACTTGTGTGGTTGAATATCTTGAATAATCATATTGAAGACGCATACGATCAGATGGATTGTTTCAAAAAAAAGATCGAAATAGAAGGATCTTTGCGATTACTGCCGAACTTGGCCGCCATGAGAACGCGCGTCGATTTATATCGCGGAAATGCGATTGATGCAATCAATTGGATGGAAAACACACCGGATGAGAATGTCGAATTTGCCACATTGGAGCGATACCGTTATCTGGCGAAGTTGCGTGTATACCTGCTGCTGGGTAAGAATGATAAAGCTCTTAGCTTGGCTCAGAAATTGAGATATTACAGTGAAGTCATGAATCGCAAATACTTCCACATGGAATCGGGACTATTAATGGCGATAGCGCAGTATCGTATGGGAAAAGAAATTTGGGACAGCACCTTCAGTGATGTCATGAGAGAGATTGAATCCTATCATTTTGTCCGTCTGGTCTCGAGGGAAGGCGCTGCGGTTCTGCGGCTTCTGAAGGAATCCGCCTGGGAGCCGAAGAATTCCGACTTTTCGAAACAAGTCATCTCAGAAACTGAGAAAATGGCCGTGTCTTACCCCGGTTATTTGAAGACTATGACAGAAGAAGCGGTCTTTAGCGAAAATGCTATTAGGATACTCAAACTTCAAGCCGAGGGTCGGTCCGCATCAGAGATTGCGCAGGAATTGAATCTTAAACTTGAAAACGTCAAGTACCATAACAAACAAAATTTCAAAAAACTCGGTGTCAGCAGTAAGACGGCTGCGGTTACCGAAGCGCGAAAGCGAAAGCTAATATAATATGCAAGCAACGGATTGGGTGGTCAGAACGTCGCTCTTGATGATTACCGGAATTTAATCCGGATGAACCGAAAACTTTTGAAGTCTAATATCTTAATCAATTTGTCGCTGATATGAATAATTGACCCCGGTCACACAAATCCGGGTACAAAGATAAACAGTCTGGAACATTTATT
>JAAYBI010000007.1 GCA_012718915.1 Clostridiaceae bacterium | reverse complement strand
ATCGATATCTGACGGCGCTTTTTTGCCGTACCGGGTCAGGTAAAAAAACAAACCTTTTCGCTTCGAGAAAAAATTCTCCAAATTGGGATAAGTCGTAATGCTCGCGTGTTCTAAATGATTTGTCGCATAGCGACTGACGTTTTTTTTGTATAAGTCGAATCCCATAGGTTCTATAATATGAAGCTCAGCCCCACATGCAACACACGAACGAATGATATTTCCGGTATTTTGAGGAATCTCCGGTTCATACAAGACCACATGCAACGACATAAACGCCCTCCGAAGTCACCGTTTCCCAGATTATTTGGCACCTTCGACTAACTCTTTGTTTGTTGTCGGGATACACAAATTATCAGGACGCTTCATCTCGTCAAGCTTAGCGGAGGAAACCGTCTGAGCAATATTCAGAAGATGGTCTCCCAATCGCTCGAAATCCGTAAGCATTTCAGCATAAATAACGCAGGCTTCGCCGGAACATTCGCCGGAAATCATACGATCGATTTGTTTGTTTCTAAATTCCATCGTCATATCATCCATGAGTTGTTCGGCTTCTTCCATCTTCTTGAGCAACTGATCCAAATTAAGCCCCTGGTCTTCGTATAGAAAATCGAGCGAATGCAAACAAGTCTCGCGCATTTGCTCTACTTCACCCATCGCCTTGTCAGACAGACGAAGACCTTTTCTCTCTAAGAGATTGGCGTAACCTGCGATATTCATTGCGTGATCGCCGATGCGCTCAATATTTCCGGTGATCTTGAAATAGGCATTGATGGCAATCGATTCTTTCTCCGACATCTCAGCGGCAATCATATGCGAAATGAAAAACGATATCTCTTTATTCAAGTAGTCGATATAGTCCTCTCCGGTTTCGATCTCTTCTTGAAGCGTTGCACTGTTCGAATGAATAGCCAGAAAACTGCGATCGATATTCTCACGTGCCATGGTGAGCATGCGATCGATTTCTCTTCTCAATTGAATGATAAATATCGTAATCGAGCCGATACTGTACTCATTCTTCAAGAGCGAACGATCCAAGTAGCGAACACACTGGATCAAATCCTCATCGCCCGGCTTATCCGGAAGAAGTTTATGAACCAACTTGACCAAATACAACCCAAACGGAAGTAGCATCAACGTTGTCGTCACATTAAAAATAAGATGCGCATTGGCAATTTGCGCCGCCGGACGATCCGGGGTCAGTGACATGACAAAATTTTCAAACGGGGTCAATCGAACGATGATTGAAAATACGAACGTACCGATGACATTGAAAAGCAAATGAATCATCGCCGCACGTTTGGCATTACGACTTGTACCGATTGACGCGAGAGCCGCCGTCACGCACGTGCCGATATTCTGGCCGAATAAGACGAATATGGCACTTGGCAATCCAATCAGCCCCGTAGCCGCAAGCGACTGCAAGATACCTACCGAAGCAGAAGACGACTGTATAAGTGCCGTAAATACGACACCGACCATTACCCCAAAGAGCGGGTTGGTGAATTGCGTCATCATATTTATAAAGAACGGCTCATCTCTCAGTGGCTTCATCGCACCGCTCATCATAGACATTCCTATAAACAGGATACCCAGTCCGGCAAGAATCAATCCGATATGATGAAGCTTCTTAGACTTAAGAAAAACGATTAGACTGACACCGACGATCGCGATAATCGGCGCAAGAGCGCTAATATCCAGAGCAATCAACTGGCTGGTGATGTTGGTTCCGATATTGGCACCCATGATGACCCACGTTGCCTGAGCCAACGTCATAATTCCAGAATTTACAAATCCGACCACCATTACGGTCGTAGCCGAAGAAGATTGCACCGCTGCAGTAATGCCGGTGCCAACCGCAAGGCCCGAAAATCGATTTGTCGTCAATTTCTCCAGAAGTCCTTTCAGTTTATCTCCCGCAGCGGCTTCAAGTCCGTTGCTCATCATCTTCATGCCATATAAGAACAACGCCAGTCCACCTAATAGCGGCAAAATGAACTCAGAAAGCTCGGAAAAATTCATAACAAAATCCTCTTCAATCATCTCACGGCGACTTAACAGCTAACATAAAGTTTGCGCCGGTATTATCCATTTTTTACAGTTTGTTCATTTGAATTGTATAGATAACAAGGGTCGCTGTCAAAACTAATATATTGTTGAAAACCCTAAACAAACATTTACATAGATGAACTTCTATGTGTTTCATCGCGTTTGCTTTT
>JAAYBI010000075.1 GCA_012718915.1 Clostridiaceae bacterium | reverse complement strand
TTGATGTTCTTCACCTTGATGTTCTTCACTTATTACCGATCTGTTAGAATTAATTGCTAATCCTTCAATACCCAAACCGTTCAAAGAACTCGTTCCTGAAATCCATCAATCGATCATTGGCAATTGCTTCACGGACTTTCTCCATCAATTTCAATAAAAAATGAATATTGTGCCAAGAGCATAACCGTAATCCAAACATTTCTTTGGCCTTCAGCAAGTGTCTTATATATGCACGGGTATAGTTGCGACACACATAGCAGTCGCAATCTTCTTCTATTGGGATAAACTGCCTCGCAAATTTTGCATCCCGGACGATCATTCGTCCCTCTTTGGTCAAGACCGTACCATTACGGCCAATACGCGTCGGCAATACGCAATCAAACATATCAATACCGCGAATCGCGCCCTCAATCAGATAATCAGGAGATCCGACCCCCATCAGATACCTCGGCTTATCCTGAGGCATCAGCGGCACTGTGGCATCAAGCATCTCATACATCAATTCTCCGGGCTCTCCGACAGATAAACCACCGATTGCAAATCCGGGAAGATCAAACGACGTAATTTCCTTTGCACTTTGTTGACGCAAATCCGGATACATCCCACCCTGAATAATGCCAAACAGCGCTTGATTCTGAGGATTGG
Source organism: Clostridiaceae bacterium (assembly GCA_012718915.1). Classification (GTDB taxonomy): domain Bacteria; phylum Bacillota; class Clostridia; order Saccharofermentanales; family Saccharofermentanaceae; genus DUPM01. Next base: position 22,621 of record JAAYBI010000075.1, on the reverse strand, counting down.
CGTGTGTTGCTATGCAGCGTTCCAGCCAACGAGTGGTGCGCTCAAGACTTCTTTTCGCATAATCGTGAGTAGCCGGCCACGGCGTACACTCATCGAAAGCCATGATAATATCAGCGCCCAGATCGTTTTGGACCTGAATGGATTTTTCAGGTGTCAATATATGCTTGCTTCCATCGATATGTGACTTGAATTTGACGCCGTCTTCCGTAATATCTTTGGGTTTGGCCAGCGAAAACACCTGAAATCCGCCGCTATCGGTGAGGATCGCACCGTTCCAATTCATAAACCGATGTAAGCCGCCGGCTTCCGCGACGATGTCGCTTCCGGGACGCATATATAGATGATAAGTATTTGACAAGATGATATTTGCACCCATACCGGCAACTTCGTCCGGTGACATGCCTTTAACCGTTGCTTGTGTGCCGACCGGCATAAACTCGGGCGTCATAAAGGAGCCATGAGGCGTATGAACTCGACCTAATCGAGCACCTGTCTGCTTACAGGTGTGGATGTGCTCATAGTAAACCGGTGCCTTACTTTGATTATTCATGTTGTAAAATTAACCTTTCTCTTGTTTTTTCGTAAGAAACATGGCGTCTCCAAAACTAAAAAAACGGTACTTGTCATCAACGGCCTCACGATATGCTCGAAAAACGTTATCGTAACCGGCAAATGCCGAAACCATCATAATTAAAGTAGATTCCGGAAGATGGAAATTCGTGATCAACGCATCGACGCACTTAAACTCATATCCCGGGAAAATAAATATATCGGTATATCCGGAACACGGCCGCATTTCTTTATCTCGTCCGGCTACAGACTCTAGCGTACGGCAGCTGGTCGTACCGACGGCAACGACTCTTCTGCCTTCTCTTCGCGCCCGTTGTACCTTTTCCGAAGCATCCTCGGGAAAATCGAACCATTCTGAATGCATCAGGTGGTCTTCGAGATTCTCCGCTTTTACCGGGCGAAAAGTGCCGAGCCCGACATGAAGTGTCACTTCTGCAATTTCGATCCCTTTTTCAAGTAGATTGGAAAGGAGGTCTTTTGTAAAGTGAAGGCCAGCGGTAGGCGCTGCTGAAGAGCCCGGAGTGACGGCATAAACGGTCTGGTATCGCTCCTTATCTTCAAGTTGCTCATGAATATATGGAGGAAGCGGCATGATTCCGGCTTGATCCAGCACTTCTTCCCATACGCCTTCAAAATCAAAAGCGATAATTCGGTTGCCATCGTCTTTGACTTCTTCTACGACAGCTTCCAAAATGTTCTCGATAAAAACCAGACGCTTACCCGGCCTCACCTTTTTGCCCGGTCGTGCCAAAGTCTCCCAACGCTTATCATCAATGCGCTTAAGCAAAAGCAACTCGATTGCTCTTCCCGTATCTTTGACAGTACCCAACAATCTCGCAGGAATAACACGAGTGTTGTTGAGTACAAGGACGTCGCCGGACCTAAGGAACTGGTCCAACTCTCTGAAATGACGATGAGAAATCTCACCGGTATTCCCGTCTAGCGCGAGCAAACGCGAAGCCACGCGATCATCCATCGGATGCTGCGCGATTAATTCTTCAGGCAAATCGTAATAGAAATCACTAGTTCTCATGGCTCATAATTATAGTCATAATTGACGATGAAGTACAGTAGATGCTATCATTTCAACATGTCATAATTTGTCATTTCTTTTTGTATACGAGAACAGGAGGTTCTATCAATGAAAAAGCCAATTTTTCAGGGCTCGGGCGTGGCCATTGTAACACCATTTTGTGAAGGCGGTGTTGACAGTGCCAAATTGCGCCGCCTGGTTGACTTCCATCTCAGCAATGAAACGGATGCCATTATCGTCTGCGGCACGACCGGAGAAGCATCCACGATGCCTGATGCTGAACATTTAGAAACTATACGGATCGTTGTCGAGCAGGTTAACGGCAAAATTCCGGTTATCGCCGGTACCGGAAGCAACGACACCGCACACGGCGCCGTTCTTTCAAAAGAGGCTACTGCCAGAGGCGCTGATGCACTATTGATTGTCACGCCCTATTACAACAAGGCTTCTCAGGAAGGCTTATTCAGACATTTTGAAGTGATGTCAAAGGCCAGTGATTTACCGATCGTTTTATACAATGTACCTTCTCGCACAAATATAAATATCGACCCCAAGACCATCTGCAGGCTTGTAGATTTTTCGAATATTGTCGCGATTAAAGAATGCAACTTAATGCAGGTTCCGGAGGTCAGAAACCTCTGCGGCGACAGAATTGACTTGTATTCCGGCGAAGACGGTGTTGTGGTTCCGATGCTTTCACTCGGCGCCAAAGGCGTAATTTCTGTTGCAGCAAATATTCTTCCGGCGCAGATGAGCCGGATGGTCCACAGTTATTTGAATGGCGACGTTAATACATCCCGTGATATTCAGATTTCTCTGACGCCACTAATCAAAGCTTTGTTCTCAGATGTCAATCCGATCCCGGTTAAAGAAGCGCTCAATATCCTGGGTTGGGATATCGGCAATTGCAGACTTCCGCTTTGCGATATGTCGGTTGAAAAACAACGACATCTTGCGTCAATCATGGCTGAATATGATTTCGGCGCCCATGCAAGCGCGCTCTCGGGGGTGACGCAATGACCATGCTTCGAGTATTTCTGAATGGATGTAACGGTCACATGGGACAAGTTGTCGAGAACATCTGTGTGACGAGCAAAAAGGCTTTAGTCGTTGCCGGTGCGGATATTAATACAGCTGCAAAAGACTATCCGGTATACGCGAATGCAATCGATTGCACTGAGGAATTTGATGTAATTATTGATTTTTCTCACGTCAAAGCTCTTCCCGGCATTTTTGCATTGGCAGAAGCCAAGGGCAAACCCATCATCGTCTGTACGACCGGCCTTTCAGATGCGGACAAATCCACTCTATTTCAACTTTCCGAAAAAGTTCCGGTCTTCTATTCCGGTAACATGTCCTTAGGCATCAATGTGCTCATCCATTTAGTAAAAAAAGCCGCCGAAATACTTTCCGACGATTTTGATATGGAGCTCGTCGAGGCGCACCACAATCGCAAAGTCGACGCACCTTCAGGCACGGCACTCATGATTGCAGATGCACTCAACGATACTTATGATCACAGTTTAGAATATGTCTATGACCGACACGAAGTACGTGAACCCAGAGGCAAGAAGCAACTCGGTATTCATGCTATCAGAGGTGGCAATATTGTCGGTGAGCATACCGTCATCTTCGCAGGACAAGAGGAGCTACTTGAAGTCCGCCACTCTGCAATGACAAGAGATGTATTCGCACGTGGCGCGGTAAAAGCCGCTCACTTCATCAAAGATAAGCCGGCAGGTCTATACCAGATGAACGATTTGATTGGATAATTCGATAATCGAGAACAAATGCTAAGGACTCGCTATATTGATGCGAGTCCTTTTTCTTGTAAAAACAGAAAAACTAAACGATCATCCATTTATTTCCTTGAACCGTAATCAACTGAAGATTCATTCGATTATTTCTCGATGTCTTCCGAATCACCTGCATTTTTATCGATATTTTCGGGATCTGAATCTGCTGCCGGATTATTAGACATCTCTTCAAACGCTTTTTCAGCAGTGCTCTCTTCAAGTTCTTTGTCCATCGTAGCCACATCTGATACTTCATCAGAAGATTCTGATGCCGCTTCCTTCGTCGCAATAAAGCGCTCGATTTGCTCCCAAACATAAAACGCATTGATAAACTGAAGCAGCGAAAATCCGAACAAGACGAAAAAAACTGCAGCGATAGAAAATCCGACACTTGAGCCCAAGAAAATGAGCACAAACGGAATCAGAACAAATATCAATATCTCGATAGCCAATATCACTAGCGTTGATGGCAATCGAATCAATGTAAATATAAACGCATTCAAAAACAGACGGGCCGTCTTGAGCTCAAGTGAAGCAATCATCGGATAGATATGGAGTTGAACACACATAAACAAAATTAGAATCACGATAAAAACGGCCGTCATAATGCTTGCAAATGTGCCGTGCATCACGGTCGAATAGAAGCCAAGATTCAGAAAAATAATCGCCGAAACAATACAGGATATAACAGATACAATTAGTGATTGCTTCCAGTTCTGTCTGAGTGATTTTTTATAGTCCTGCCAAAAAAATGCAGGAACTCCGCGCACATAATTTCTGAATACGTAAGCCAATGCGGTTTGAAAGGGGCCCACCGCGAAAAGGGAAAAACCTACCAGAAATACTGCCAAAAGCAAGATGATCATCGTATATAATTGATCTCCGCCGGTAATGAGCGTACCGATGGTCTCCTCTGTCTCGCCGGCAAATTCAATAATATACTCAATAAAACGGTCATATACAAGAACCGGGCTTAGCATCGGTAACACAAAAATGGCAAAAACATAGGCCAATAGCAGTGCCGGAAGATTCGTCAACAACAATAATAAATTTGCAAAGCCAATGGTGAAGAACCGCTGTGCAAAAACTCTGAAAAATCGAATATATGCGCCTTCCTTCTGATCATCTGCATATACGCCCGGTCCCGGTTGACTTAATCCGTCGAATAATCCCATGTTACAAATTCTCCGTCTTTATTATTCATTCATATTATACGCATCTTTATCTATAGCGTGAAATACTTTCTCTGAAATCGTTCACTAAAGACAGTGCCCGTTCGGCATAAGCCTCATATCTTTCTTTTTTGTTCTTGATTCTTCTGTCCATTGGCGGCAAGATGCCGAAATTTGCATTCATAGGCTGAAAGCGCTTTGCAACCTCCGGATCGGAAATGTATGCTGCCATTGCACCGATCATCGTTTGCTCCGAAATCGATTGAAAATCCTCTGTACCGAGATATTGAATCGATGCGTAAATGCCTGCCAACAGGCCGGAAGCAGAGGACTCGACATAGCCCTCAACACCGGTTATCTGCCCGGCTAAATAAACATTTTTATCATTGATCATGTTGTACTTTCCGGTCAGCACTTTCGGCGATCTCAGATAAGTATTACGATGCATCACGCCGTAGCGAAAAAACTCGGCATCGCGAAGCCCGGGAATCATTCTGAAAACACGCTCTTGCTCTTTGAATTTGAGTCGGGTCTGAAAACCTACAATGTTATACATCGATGCCGAACGATTATCCTGGCGAAGTTGTATGCATGCATAAGGTTGGTCCCCTGTTCTCGGGTCAACTAATCCGACAGGCTTAAGAGGGCCAAATCGAATTGTGTCATAACCTCTCTTTGCCATCGTCTCAATCGGCATGCATCCTTCAAAGACCGTTTCCTTGTCAAAATCTTTGACATCTGCCAAGTCCGCTTCGATTAACGCATAGTAAAACGCATCGTACTCTTCTTTATTCATCGGACAATTTAGATAATCATCTCCGCCTTTGCCGTATCGGGATGCCGCGAAAACGATACTTCTATCAATGGATTCCGAATGAATAATCGGCGCCGCCGCATCAAAAAAGTGTAAAGCATCCTCACCCACTTTACTCATGATGCTTCGATACATGTCTTCGTCCGTCAGCGGTCCCGTTGCGACAATCACAATACCATCATCGGGAATTTCTTTTACTTCCTCATTGACGACCGTAATCAGACTGTTTTCCTTGATGCTTTTGGTGACCAAATCCGAAAAATCCTCTCTGTCGACTGCCAGAGCGCCACCTGCAGGTACACGGGTAGAATCGGCACATCGAAGAATCAGAGAATCAAGAAGTCGCATTTCATGTTTTAACAATCCGACACCATTCGTGACATGATCCGCTCTGAGAGAATTACTGCAAACCAGCTCCGCATATGAATCCGAATGATGAGCAGGAGATTTTTTGAGAGGCTTCATCTCGAACAAACGAACCGGAATACCAAATTGAGCAATCTGCCATGCTGCCTCAGCACCGGCTAAGCCGGCGCCTACTACTGTAATGCCGTTTCTCTTCGGATCAGTCATTCTTCGTCTCCGCCTCTGACGGTGTAGCATCAGAAATCTGATCAAGCAAAACAGAACCGTCTGTCTTTAAGTCGGTATCTTTATTCTCTGCCTTGCTCTTGCTGCGCTTATTGGTCACACAATCCTTATTTGCGCATTTTTCATATTTACGTCCTCGAAACACCTTTTGAACCATATAGCTCTGGCATTCCGGGCATGATTTGCCATCAATCGGTAAATCCCAACTGATAAACGGACAGTTTGAATCCGACCCTTTTTTGTCGCATGTGTAAAAAATTCGACCTTTAAATTTCCTGGATTTAAGCGCAACTAAACCGGACCCGCAAATAGGACATTTCACAGCGACAGGCGTCTCCAGATTCTTGGTGTACTTACATTCCGGGAAGTTCGAACACGCAACAAATCGGCCGTATCGGCCTTCTTTTATTAGTAAATCACCTTGTTGACATTCCGGGCACTTATCTCCGGTCATCGTAACTTGCATTTCGATTTTTGCAACTTCTTTTCCGGCCTTCTCAACTTGATCGTGAAACGGCTCGTAAAAAGCTCGGAGCACCTCAATCCAATTTCGCTTGCCCAGTTCAACATCATCTAGCGACTCTTCCATGGTTGCCGTAAATTTGTAATCGACAATTTGATCGAAGTTCTCCGAAATCATCTTGGTCACAATCTCTCCGAGTTCTGTCGGATAGAGATACTTATTTTGCTTTTCGACGTAAAGACGTTCAAGAATCGTAGATATTGTCGGCGCATATGTGGAAGGTCGTCCAATACCCTTTTCTTCCATCGCTTTGATTAAGCTGGCTTCTGTATATCGTGGCGGTGGCTGTGTAAACTTTTGCTCAGGGACAAGCGATAGTTCTTTTAGTACGTCGCCCTTTTCAAGCATCGGTAACTTGGCTTTTGTTCCTTCATGATCTTCTTTAAGGTCTGTGTCATCTTCTATTTCTTCATATTGAGCCAGATAACCTTTGAAGATTACTGTCTCGCCTTGTGTCCGAAATATATGGTCTGCACACTGAATATCAAGGGTTAGTGTATTCAACTGAGCAGATGCCATTTGAGACGCAATAAATCGATCCCAAATCATCTTGTACAGACGATATTGGTCGCTTGATAATGCATATTGTATGCTTTCCGGAGATAACTCAAAATGTGTCGGACGAATGGCTTCGTGTGCATCTTGAGACGCATTTTTGTTGTTAAATTTTCTGGGCGTCTTTGGCAAATAATCTTTGCCGTATTTTTCTTCAATTATTGCTGCAGCGGCTTCGACCGCATCCGCTGAAACACGTACTGAATCAGTACGAATATAGGATACCAAAGCAACCTGTCCGTATCCTGAGAGTTCGATTCCCTCATACAACTGTTGCGCAACGCTCATTGTCTTTCGAGAAGAATAACTTAGTCTTCTCGATGCTTCTTGTTGTAACGTACTCGTTGTAAATGGCGCAGAAGGATGAGTGCTCTTCTTGCCTTTTTTAACATTGTATACGGAATACTCTTTGTTCTTAAGTTCGTCTATAACTTTCTGCGTTTGCTGCTTGTCCTTAAGTTTGACTCGCTCAATTTTATCGGCATGGATCAGTCCGAGATATTTACTCTTAAATGGAAAATGCTTATCGATCGGAGTTAATTCAGAAGTCAAAAGCCAATACTCTTCCTTTTGAAAAGCATTGATTTCCGCTTCACGATCGACGATCATTTTGGTCGCTACCGATTGAACTCGCCCAGCCGACAATCCTTTTCGAATCTTCTTCCAGAGCAAAGGACTTAACTCGTATCCTACCAGACGGTCCAATATACGTCTTGCCTGTTGCGCATTCACCAGATCAATGTCAATGTTTCTGGGATTCTCAATCGCTGATACGACAGCTTTTTGAGTAATTTCGTTAAAGGAGATTCGACATGCCTTTTCCGGATCAATTTTAAGAATACCGGCAATGTGCCAGGCAATCGCCTCGCCTTCGCGGTCAGGGTCCGTTGCGATATAGACTTGTGAAGCCTTATCTGCCATGTCTTTGAGCTCGCGAATCACTTTTTCTTTGCCGCGCATATTAATATATGTTGGCTTAAAATCGCGCCGGACATCGACGCCCATGGAAGAAGAGGGCAAATCGCGAATGTGGCCGACAGATGCTGCAATAACAAATTCTTTTCCAAGATATCTGCCGATTGTTTTTGCCTTTGCAGGGGACTCAACAATTACTAAATTCTTGCTCATCAAATCTCTTTTCTCTAAATTTTAGGCTTATTGCCTTGAAGATTAGTTCTTATTTTTGAAAATCATTTACCATTATATACTTGAACACCGTGCTGTTGTCAAAGAGAATCGGTTTTGGTATTCCGTAATTTCACCGGATAAAAGCAATTCAGAAAGAATCGGAGCCAAGATATGAAATGGGATGTGAGTGATTTGGGTGAGTTCATCCGACGTTAATGAGGTCTCGATAATGCCATCCTTTACCAGATCAACAAGGTCTTCATGTTTGACTTTTTCCGGAGTCTTCTCAAGCATATTGAGTATCTTATCCTTCTTAAGTCTTCGTCGGATCTCGTCGTACTCTCTGGCAACCGCAACTCCGGAAAGTCTTGCCAAAACGTCGGATGGTTCGACCAATATCTCCGCTCCATCACGTAATAAGGAGAGATTGCCCTTGAAACCGGTATCAAGTATTTGTGAAGGTAAAACAAAAACATCCCTTCCTTGCGCAGCCGCAAATGAAGCTGTATGAAGCGTTCCGCTAAACTCGCCCGCTTGAATGACCACAACGATATCCGAAAGCGCTGACATAATACGGTTTCTTGCCGGAAAGTATTGTCTGATTGCTTTTTGACCAGGCAACATTTCTGAGATTACTAATCCTTCCTCACAAATTTGCTCATATAACGATTTGTTTTCTTGCGGATACACCAAATCCGGACCACAAGCCATTACCGCAATAGTCTTTCCATGATTAATTAGCGAAACACGATGTGCGATTGTATCAACACCCCTAGCTAGACCGCTGATAATCTGCACGCCGGCGTTCGTCCATGATTCGGTTAAGATCTCCGTTGAGTGCATACCGTATTGACTCGGCTCGCGACTTCCAACCACGGCAACAGAACCGCTCTTAGTATTAAGTTGACGAACATTTCCCTTGCAGAATAATACTTGAGGCATTCCGCTTAACGAGCGAAAAGATTCAGGGTAATATTGATCATCAACAGATACAGAAAAGATTCCCTTTTTTCTGAACTCATCTGCTTGTCTATTGTAATGGTCCTTACGAGAATTATATTCGCAAAGGGGTGCAAATCGATTTTTCTGTGACTGATCGGTAATCACACTGGACAGATAGTTCTTAATCAGATCGTTATGATATACCATATCTCTGATTCCGGAAATAATGCCTTCAGATTTCAGCTTCTCTGTCAGAGGACGATTCAAGCAACGTTTAAATATCATTTCCGCGACGAACAGATCGGCCGCTAGTGTATCTTCAAGCATTTCTACCTCCAAAGACGATTATTCGACAAATGTTGTTATTCTTCTATTTCTTTTCTCTGTATAGAAGCGCTTCAGATATGTCTCTTCGACGCACATCCTTAAAACCTTCATAGTCAGAAATTGTTCTTGCTACTCTAAGAATACGACCCACACCGCGAGCAGAAATTTTCAGCTTATCTGCTGCGTCAGCTAAATAGTCCAGTTCATTCTGGGGAACTCTGAATAATTCACTTAAATTCCCCTTTCCAGCCTGTCCATTAAGCATCAGAGGTCGATTCTCTTCCCGGCATCGCTGATACTGCCTATCCCAACATTCTGAGACCCTATCCCTTTGCAATTGATTCTCACGATCTGAAGTATAGCTGAGAGATTTTCTCAATCCGTCATAATGAACTCGATACATTTCGCAAAAAATGTCCATCCGGTCGTATATCGCTCCGCTGATCCGATTCATATATTGATGTCGACCGACAATATTACAGGAACAATTCTCCGGTTCATCCAGATATTTCCCGCATCGACAGGGATTCATAGCACCCGCGATTAATATCGGCCGCTGGGCTATCATCTCCTGTGATTGCTTCGGACATATGATTTCTTTCTCGTCGATTGTGGTTCGTAGAGAGTCCAGAATTCGATTGGGGAATTCTGCAATCTCATCAAGAAACAGAATTCCACCTTGCGAGAGCGTGACGTAACCCGGAGATGATGCACCGATATCCCCATGCAATTGTCTCATCCCACAGGATTGTGGTACCTCGATAAACGGACGTTGGCAATCGGACAAATCTTGTTGAGACAGCAATCCGGCACAACCCTTGATTTGCAAAAATTGCAGTCGCTCATCATTATTCATCGGCGGCATTAACTTTGAGAGAATCTTAACGGCCGTACTCTTCCCGCTTCCCGGGCTTCCGACCAGTAGCAGATTGTGAAACCCGGAAGCCGCTAATATAATCGAACGTTTCGCTTTCTCCTGACCTTTTAAGAATGATATATCCATAATTTCGTCATCCTGATCTTCAGTGCCAACACATGAAATATGAGAATTTGAACTCGAATATATGCTTTCTGATTCCATAATCTCTGACAGACGATCTTCTAGTTTTTCTTCTGCCCCGATTCGTCGAAATGCACGACATATTTGCCTGAGGTTACGAGCGCCGAAAACTTGATAACCGCCAATTGCAGCTTCTTTAACAGTATCTTCAGGCACGATAGCTAATATCGATTTATCCTGAACGACGTTCAACCTGGCCAGCATCCCCGGCGTCGGACGAATATCTCCGGTCAACGAAAGTTCACCCAGGCAAAATAGACGATAGCCCTTCGGCAAAATAATCTGATTAGTTGCAGCCAACAGACAAAGTGCAATGGGAAGATCAAAGGAAGAACCGCTCTTCTTTTCATAACTCGGAGAAATGGAAATGGTGACTCGTGCAGAAGGAAATGAAAAACCACTTTGCTTGATAGCGCTCTTGACTCGCTGCTTAGATTCTCTGACAGACGAATCGCAGAGCCCGACCATTTCGATTGTCGGAATCCCATTGACAACAGATATTTCTACCTTAGCCTCAACCGCATCAAATCGATTCAGATAAGAAGTACTCACACATGCATATCTCTGATTCAAAATATCCTCCATCCGAACATGCTTCGAGATACTCTGGGGGTTGCTGTCACTCTTTTGAAAACCATATCTCGCACATTTCAATTTTACGAATGATATTAATCGAATCAGCATTCAAATCACACGCTTTTTATCGACAATCAAGTTGCCTTACGACAATCCAATCGATATATTCTTAATTAGCATCATCAAGTAATCATGCCAATGGACAGAGTGTCTCTGACAACATAACGCTATAAATGAATATAATGACATTAATATAGTCGCTTCAGGTATCTCAGTGGTATAATATGCCGGTGTTACGAAAACGATAAAATGAGTGAGGACAAATAATGAAGCTTGGAATCGTCGGTCTGCCGAATGTCGGCAAAAGTACTCTGTTTAACGCTATCACCAAAGCCGGAGCAGAATCCGCGAACTATCCGTTCTGTACAATCGAGCCGAACGTCGGCGTTGTTGCCGTGCCGGATGCACGTCTGGATTTTTTGGCATCTCTTTACAATCCGGATAAATATACCCCTGCGATTATTGAATTTGTTGACATCGCAGGATTAGTTAAAGGCGCAAGTAAAGGTGAAGGTTTAGGCAACAAATTCTTGGCAAACATCCGGGAAGTCGACGCGATTGTTCATGTGGTACGCTGTTTTGATGATCCGAATATTGTCCATGTCGATGGCAAAGCCGATCCCGCTCGCGATATCGAGACTATCGAGCTCGAATTAGTCTTGGCCGATATGGAATATATGATTCGGCGTCTTGACAAAGTCGCCAAATCGATGAAAGGCGGCGACAAAAAGTTGGAACCCGAAAGAGTTCTTTACGAAAAAATCAACGCCGGTCTCGAAGAGGGCATCTCCGCTCGCCTTCTCGATTATGACGAAGATGAGCAGAAACTCCTCTCTGAATTATCTTTGCTTTCAATGAAGCCCGTCTTATACGCTTGCAACATCGCCGAATCCGATATCGGAAACGACGACTTACCATACGTTGATATTGTCAAAGAGATTGCCGAAAAGGAAAACTGTCGATCTGTCGTCATCTCCGCAAAAATCGAAGAAGAAATCGCGATGCTTGACGATGACGAGAAAGCGGTATTTCTTACAGAGCTTGGGCTTTCACAGACCGGTCTGGATCAGATGGTCCAGGTCAGTTATAATCTTCTCGGCCTCATTTCATTTTTGACCGCCGGCCCGACCGAAGTTCGTGCGTGGACTATCAAGCAAGGCACCAAAGCCCCCGGAGCGGCAGGTAAAATCCATTCGGATTTTGAAAGAGGTTTCATTCGCGCCGAAGTTGTTGCTTATAAGGATCTTGTCGAGTGTGGCACTTATAATGCTGCCAAGGAAAAGGGCTTAGTTCGCTCGGAAGGCAAAGAATACATCATGAAAGATGGTGATGTCGTTCTTTTCCGTTTTAACGTATAAAGCTTAATGATGAAGATTGCCTATAGTGGCGTCGGTCTTTGATCTGAATCGGAATTCTCATTCTGATTGCGGATTTGCTCCATCTTATTTGCAAGATACCGCATCATGAACAACGTAAAAATATGCAGAATCAATGCAAGGCCTTCAATGAGCAACAGTTGCTGTATGCTGATGACCGGACGAACCCGAACAAATATGTACAGAACCACTGTTGAGGATAAATAAACCAGGCCCGAGGCACGTAACATCGCGCTTCGGGTTTTATTCTTTATCGGAGAAATGAACCGACCGACAAACAACAAAAGTAACGTAGCTATAACAATTCCAGCAAGAGATATTTGAGCGAGACTCATATTCTGATACCTCTTTCGTGCAATTGCTCTTTGATATGCTTTTCAACCTGCATTCTAAGCGCATCAAAATCCGCGTTGTTATCAATCAATACGTCAGCAAGTTCAGCATACTCTTCCGGAGTCATCTGCAACGACATTCGGCGTAATACGTCCTCTTTCTCCATACCGCGCTCAATTAAACGATCCAGTCGAACCGAAACATCGGATTCCACCACCCAAACCTGATCACAAACATCCAAAAAACCGTTTTTCACGGGGATCGGAACGTCTAAAACGACGATTTTCGTCGATTTCTCGGCTTCTTGTCTGAGTGACTCAGCGATTTCCGATAAGACATACCGGTGCACAATGGCCGACAGACGATCAAGTTTTGTCTTTTCCGAAAAAACCAGAGACGAAATATACTTGCGGTTCAAAGCGCCTCGAGCGTCAATCGCCTTATCACCAAGCCACTCTCTGATTTCTTCTATAGCCGATCCACCAACATCAGTAACTTTTCTGGAAATCGCATCTGCATCCAATACGCAAACACCCTTTTCAGCGAAAATTTTCGCAACCGCACTTTTCCCTGTTCCAATTCCTCCGGTGATGCCAATAACGAACATATAAATTACCCCTTACATTCAAACCAATTTTGTCCGATATGGACATCGGCAATTAGCGGCACCCTGAGCGATACGGCACTTTCCATAATCTCTTTTAGCAATGACGAAACTTTATCCCGGTCGTCGCGCTTACACTCAATGATTAATTCATCGTGAACCTGTAATATTAAACGTGCCGATGGGACTTGACTTTGTAAAGCCTTACAGACACGAGTCATAGCTATCTTTATTATGTCTGCCGCGGTCCCTTGAATGGGCGTATTCATCGCAGCACGCTCGCCGAATTGCCGTATATTGTAATTCGAAGAAGACAATTCCTTAAGTACACGCCGACGCCCAAACAGCGTCTGAACATAACCGTTATTCTTGCCGAATGTCTTTAGCGACTCTAAATAGGATTTAATCTGCGGATATATTTCATAGTAATGCAGAATATATCGATGAGCCTCCTGTATCGATATGCCCAGATCCTGAGCTAACCCAAAGTCACTGATGCCATATACGATGCTAAAGTTGACCGTCTTCGCGGCCGCTCTCATATAAGGCAGAACTTCAGATTTGGGCACACTAAAAATACTCGATGCCGTATTGACGTGAATATCCTCGCCATTATTAAAAGCCTCGATCATCTTTTGATCTTCTGAAAGGTGTGCCAGCAAACGAAGCTCAATTTGTGAATAGTCCGCGTCAATGAGAACCGAGTCATCTGCTGCCACAAACGCTTTACGTATTGCACTGCCGGCTTGGGTACGTATGGGTATATTCTGTAAATTCGGATCCGACGAGGATAACCGTCCGGTGGTCGTCATGGCCTGCGAGAAACTTGAATGAATGCGGCCATCCTCCGGATCGATGACCTTTTGAAGACCGACAACAAAAGTTGAATCCAGTTTTGACAACTGGCGGTATTCAGTAATTAAAGGTACGATCGGATGTGCTTTTTCGAGACGTGATAATTCATCGGAATCCGTCGATAACTGCCCGCCGGCATTCTTTCTTCCGGATGGCAATCCTAATTTTATAAAAAGAACTTCACCCAATTGCTTGGGAGATAAAATATTAAAGGGACCTTCTGCCAGCAAATAGATCTCCTTTTCAAGAACAATCAGCCGATCCTGAAACTCTTGATGTAAAGATTCGAGCACGTGACGGTCAACTAAAAAACCTCTTCTTTCCATGTGATCAAGACAAGAGATCAACGGCATTTCAATCTGATTCACTAACTCTTCAATGCCATAACTTCGAATTGCTCGGCTCTGTGCCGAAGCAACCGCGAGAATCAACGCTGCCTCATACCCGGATTTGAGAATCACTTCATCTCGCGAATTTGCAGCCTGCTCCCGAGACGTAAATAAATCTTCGATTGCCGTTTGCTTGTCTGTTCGAGATACGCTCGCATTATGAAGATACGCCGGTTCCGGGTATGGAATTTTGAGTGATCGCTCGAAAAGAAGCTCAAACGACGGCGTTGCACCTTCGATATCGTTGAGGAGATAACCGGCCAGCTCTATGTCGTGAACTTTTTCAAAAGGTAAGACAAATGGCAAAAACTTGAATTGATTCTTAATTGAATATGCAGCGACCAAGCATGATTCCGTACCAACACCAAATTTTTGAAGCTCATCAATCACCTTTGGTAAAACATCTGAGTCTACGTAATAAATTAACGTATCCGAAAACGCGATGACCATCACCGTATGCTTTACTCCACTCTCGCGATCATTCCAACTCGCAGGATGCAAAGCAACAAATGGCGTTTCTTTTATCCAGTCCACTTTTATGTCGTCAACATTCAATGGAAGAACTTCATGAACAGTTGGCACTTGAAATGATGGCTCTGCCACTTCGTCTTCATTTTGCGACTTCGGAGAAGCCGAATTCATTGCTGCTCTAAGGAATTCTTCAAGACCAAACTTCTTAATTTGACTCTTAAGCCCCAATCGATAGAACAACGAAGTCAATAACAATGGATTCGGTGATTTAACGCGAGTTTGTTCGATATCAAGCGTCACCGGAACATTTTGATCAATTTCAGATAGACGATATGACAGATAGGCATTGTCGCGATCATTAATCAATTTATTCTTGATGGACGCGGATAGTTGATCAATATTTCGATAAATCTCGTCCAGGGAATGGTAGGATTTGACTAACTCTGCAGCAGTTTTTTCTCCTACACCTTTGACACCCGGAATATTATCACTCGAATCTCCCATTAACGCTTTGAAAGTTACAAAGTCCTCCGGATAGAAACCATATCGTTCGAAAAATGCCACAGAATCATAAATATCTGTCTTCGATTTACCAGCCTTAGACACCGGCATAATAATTGACACGCGATCGTTAATTAGCTGGAAATCGTCCTTATCACCGGACAGAACGTAGACTCTAAATCCTTGCTCTGAAGCGATTTTAGAATACGTGCCGATCAAATCGTCTGCTTCGTATCCGGCAAGATCGTATCGAGCCGTGTTCATAGCGTCCAAAATATCTTTAATTATAGGCATCTGAGCTGCCAATTCAGGGTCCATTGGTTTACGAGTTGCTTTATATCCGTCATACATATCATGACGGAACGTTTTTTCGCGACGATCAAAGAGCGATAAAATATGTGTCGGTCCAATATCGGATATATACTTTGCTACAGTATTCAAGTAAGTGTTCACCGCACCGGTTGGTGTCCCGTCAGGCGCAGTCAAGTCACTTCTGCCGGCCAACGCAAAGTAAGAGCGGTTGATGATGCTGTTGGAATCTACCAACAACAATATCGGACTTGTTTGGATCTGATCGAGACTCAAACTGCACCTCCGTAATCGTGACTAATACCTAGGATACTCCTTCGGGAGATACCGCAAATGCATCCGATGTTTTCTGTAATGCTTTGGGCTCATTCCTCCGCTCTGACTCAGCATTATGAATTATATCGTCATCGTCAGAATGATCACGCTCATGAATGAGTAATGCCGTGCTGATCATGAGCTTGATGCGATTGAGTTGATTCGCTTCACTCGCGCCCGGATCGTAATCGATGGGTACGATATTTGACTGCGGATACTGTCTTCTGAGTTCTTTGATCATTCCCTTACCGGTCACGTGATTCGGCAAACACGCAAAGGGTTGAGCGCACACAATATTCGGAACACCGCTCTCAATGAGTTCAAGCATTTCTGCAGTTAAGAACCAGCCTTCACCGCAAGCATTTCCGCAAGACAAGATCGTCTCGGCTTTTTCGGAAAGCAATCGGATATCAACCGGAACCTGAAACTTTCCGCTGGCCTTGAGCTTCTTGACGATATGTTTGCGATAGCCTTCAATGATGTCAATCAAACGTTGAGAAACAAACGCACCGAATGCACTTCTTCCCAAGTTCTCCGCACGCCATATCGGATTGTAGATGCTATACAAAAAGAAGTCGAGCAAGCCCGGCATAACCGCTTCGCAACCCTCCTGCTCGATAACATCAACGACGTGATTATTCGCATCAGGTTGGAATTTAACTAGTATTTCGCCAACTAAACCGACGCGCGGTCGCCTCGGACCATCAACCATAGGAAATTGATCGAATGCATCAATCGTATTCGTAATCAAGCTTTTGTATGATCTGGAATCTTTTGCAAAGCCGATTTTTTCCTCGAGTTCGGATACAACTTTCTTCGCCGCTACAGAACCGGAATCCAATAGGGCTTCTGCCGAGCGTTCCATTTGATAGGGTTTAGACAAACCATCAAAACGTGATTCTCGATTAAAAAATGCGATAGCCTTCTGACTCCATAATCGATACAGAGCATTCGCAGATCCTTTGACCTTTTCATAAGGTCGGACGCGCAGTAATAAGGTCGATAAAAGATCGCCATAACACATAGCCTGCAATGCGTGATGGAGAAGTTTCGGTGTGTACTTAAGCCCCGGATTGCTCTCAAAATTCTGAGCGGAAAGTGCCACTACCGGCACCTGTTCAAATCCGGCTTCACGTAATGCTTTTCGCAAGAAAGCGACATAGTTTGTTGCACGGCATCCGCCGCCGGTTTGCGTGATGAGAACCGATGTATTGTTCGGATCTTCTTGCCCCGATACAAATGCGTTAAGCAATTGACCGACAACCATAATAGACGGATAACACGCATCATTATTAACAAAACGCAATCCGCACTCAATATCTTCCTGAGACGCTTCCTTGAGGACTTTGACCCGATATCCGGCATTTCTGAATATCGCTTCAACAAATTCAAATTGAACCGGCGCCATTTGCGGCGCAAGAAGCGTATGAGTCTTCTTGTGCTCGGGCGTAAATGCGACACGCTTAACTTTATAATCGCCGATTGATCGCTTAAGTATATCCGCATCCGAACGTTGTAAACGCTCATCCATTGCGACTTTCAAGGATCGAATACGAATTCGGGCAGCGCCGAGATTGCTGACCTCATCAATTTTCAGAA
This sequence comes from Clostridiaceae bacterium, assembly GCA_012718915.1. GTDB lineage: Bacteria > Bacillota > Clostridia > Saccharofermentanales > Saccharofermentanaceae > DUPM01. The sequence goes on along the minus strand of JAAYBI010000075.1, from coordinate 4,722 downwards.
GTGTGTACAATTTGCCCTTTGATTCGAGAATCTCCTGAACCTGATCAGAAGTCACAGCATCTAAACCACAGCCGAAAGATGTCAATTGGACCAGTTCCAAATAACTCTTATCGATTATAAATGCTGCAGCTTCGTAAAGACGGGTATGGTACATCCACTGGTCGACTGAACGGATTGGTCTTTCCAAAAGTCCCGGTGAAGCGACGCTATCCTCGGTGAGAACAGCCAGACCCAGCGAGTTAATCATCTCGGGAATGCCGTGATGAACTTCGGGATCGCAGTGATAAGGACGTCCGGCAAGAACCACGCCTTTTTGTCCTGAGCGCTCAAGATCTTTGACGACCTCTTGTCCCTTGTCATATATGTCTTTCTTAAAACGAAAATACTCTTCGTCGGCTAACGCAATTGCGGATTGAGCCATCTTTAAAGTAACACCGGAATCCTTGAAGATCTCCGCAATTTTCTGTGCTAACTTCTTATGATTATCCATCGGCAAGAAGTCCTTGATCAGACGAATATCTTGATCGCGAATATTTTCGACATTATTCATAATGACTTCGGGATACGATGTAACTATCGGACAATTGTAATGGTTATTGGCCGATTCATTTTCTTTACGCTCATATGGGATTGACGGGTAAAAGATGGTCTTAATTCCTCGATTGATCAAGTCTTCAACATGCCCGTGAACCAACTTCGCAGGATAACATACACTTTCGGATGGAATTGAATCCATTCCCTTTTCGAAAAGATTGTGATCCGATCGCGCAGAAACTTCCACTCGAAAACCGAGTTCCGTCAACAAGGTAAACCAGAAAGGATAATTTTCATAAACGTTGAGCGCTCTCGGAATGCCGACGGTACCACGCGGTGCTTTATCAACCGATAGAGGTTGATATCTAAACGTTCGATCATATTTGTATTTGAATAAATTCGGCAGTAAATTCTCGTTCTTGTCCTGTCCGGCTCCGCGTTCGCATCGATTTCCGGAAATAAACCTCGTGTTATTCGAGAATTTTGATACGGTCAATTTGCAGTTATTGGTGCATAGTTGACAGACTGCCGTTCGCGTTTCCACCTTAAAGGTTTCGAGTTGAGAACGTGACAACAGCTGCGAGACCTTCGATACATCCGCGCATCTTTTTCGAGCCAGAATTGCCGCTCCAAAGGCGCCCATCAGTCCCGCAACATTCGGCCGAATAACTTCGCGTTTCGACACGAGTTCAAAACAACGCAATATTGCATCGTTAAGGAATGTTCCGCCTTGAACGACGATCTTTTTACCCAGTTGAGACGTATCTCGAATCTTAATGACCTTATATAGGGCATTTCTAACGACAGAGTATGATAGTCCTGCAGAAATATCTCCGACAGAAGCGCCTTCCTTTTGCGCCTGCTTGACCTTAGAATTCATAAATACGGTACATCGAGTACCCAAATCAACCGGGTTCGTCGCTGACAATGCTTCGACAGAAAAAGAATGCGCATCCATCTTCAGATTTTCTGCAAAAGTCTGAATAAATGAACCACAACCCGAAGAGCAAGCCTCGTTGAGCATGATAGAATCAATAACGCCGTTTCGAATGCGCATGCACTTCATATCTTGCCCGCCGATATCAATAATAAAGTCCACATCGGGGCAGAAATATTGAGCCGATTGAAAATGCGCCATCGTCTCAATCTCACCATCGTCCACCTTGAGTGCTGCCCGAATGATATTTTCACCGTACCCCGTTACACAAGAATTTGCGATATAGGTCCCTTCGGGCATTTGTCGATATACATCCTTCAGGATCTTTATGGTGCTTTTGAGCGGGTTGCCGTTATTGCCACCGTAATACGTGTAGATTAATTGGCCTTCATTATTGATTAATACCGCTTTTGTAGTCGTACTTCCGGCATCAATACCTAAGAAGCAGGGGCCATTTTGGGCCTTAATATCAAATAGCTCAAGGGTAGCTTTTTCATGACGTTCAACAAAAGCCTCTCGCTCTGCCTGATCGGCGAACAGCGGAGGAATTCGAGTGATGTCCGGCGTAAATCCACTCTCTTGCATAAATGAGTGAATTAAATCATCGAGCATGACAAGCTTTCCATTTGCTGATAAAGCAGCACCTATCGCAACATAAAGCTGGGCATTCTCAGGAAGCCAAAATGACTTTGCCTGACTCTCCAAAGTTCTCTCAAACGCTTTTCTCAATTCAGAACAAAAATATAAAGGCCCGCCGAGAAATACAATATGTCCCCGTATCGGCCTTCCGCAAGCAAGGCCTGCAATCGTTTGATTAACGACTGCTTGAAAAATAGAGGCGGCCAAATCCGCTTTCTCAGCACCCTCATTCATCAGGGGTTGCAGGTCGCTCTTGGCAAACACACCGCATCTGGAGGCTATCGTATAGAGCGATTTGTAGTTCTTGGCCATATCGTTAAGTCCATCGGCATCGGTTTGAAGCAACGTAGCCATTTGGTCAATAAACGCGCCCGTTCCGCCGGCGCAGGTACCATTCATTCGTTGTTCGGGAACCGGGTGAAGATAGGTAATTTTAGCATCTTCGCCACCAAGTTCAATAATGACATCCGTCTCCGGGTGATATTTTGTGATTGCAATCGTCTCAGCAATAACTTCTTGAACAAAATCCAGTCCAAGCCACTTAGCGACCGATAATCCACCGGATCCCGTTATGGAAATTTGAACCGAAATGCCGGGGAATGATTGTGCTAAATCTTCAAATGCTCTGATCAGTTCACCTCGAATATCCGAGTGGTGACGTCTGTACTGACGGTATAGTATCTCGTCACCCTTGAGCAAAACAATCTTAATCGTCGTCGAGCCGATATCAAGGCCCATGCGCAATGGTTGTGTCATGAAAATATCCTCTTAGTCTTCATTCATAATAATCGGTTTATTTTGACTTGATCCTGCTCTCGGCCTTTTCGGCGACGCCTTTTTGGCTTGGGCAGTCTTCTTTTTTCGCTCGCTTTTTTCACGTGCAAGTTTATCGTTCATTGATGATTTTTTGAGCGCCTCTAACTTCTCTCTTGTATCATCTCTATGCATTTGTCGAACACCATTTGACCCGAAAAGTTCTTTCTTAAGTGCAGCGTCCAAAGAAATGCACAAAACCTCGTTCGGAATGCCTTTGGAAATATCATAATCCTTATTGAAAATATCGTACGCCGCAAGTCGTAGAGCACGAAACGAAGCTTCCAAACTAATTTCAAAATCGTGGTAATCCGCACTGATTCCGAGAAGTAATGGCAATCCGACAAAATTAACACGTACATATGGCAGATGGGATGAGCAAATAAGATGTAGCGCAATGATCTTCATATACGATTCCAAAGCGATGAATCCGGTACCACAAAAAATCGGCAAAGAACCCGGAGTTGCTATCAACGTATAATCCGAAAACTCATCAATATATCCCACCGACCAAAGGTGATACATTTCGCGATAAACCGCATGAAAAAATGACTGCTCATCTATCGTCAGCGGACGGGCGAGTATGAGCGATCTGTTATCAAAAAGAAACGAGAGATACTTCATCTCCTCGTGACTCGGAATGCCTGCCCATTTGAAGTAGGCCGCCACATCTCGTGCATTAAACAAATATTCTGACATTTTCACCTCGTGCATATCTATACAACATCTGATTATAGCACATGAATATAGAAATCGAGTCGTTAGAAATCCGCTAAAGAAAAAACCGCCCCGAAAAGAATTCGAGGCGGAAAATTTACAAAAAAGACTGGGATTGTCGAGGCTTATACCTCAGCGACATCCTCAGCAGAACCGAAAAGATTCAATCTGAACAGCAAAGACTCGTCTTCCGGGTTAGAGCAATAAATCTTGGCGTTAACCACTTTACCACCCTCAATTAAGCTAACAAGGCCTGCAATTTGACTCAGCTTACTCTTGAGATTGAATCGATCATTCTCGCCAGTGATAAGCATGACGTCACCCTTACAGCTGTCCAGTGCTTTCATAAAAGCCTGCACATCAACATTACTTAGATTAAACGCTTTCATGAGCCATTCCTCCTTTATGGTGTCCTATACGGGGGAAACCAACTGATATATTTGTGACAGTGCTGTTCTCATCTGTCAAAATGATTATAACATCACACCTATTCCGAAACAACAATTGAATGCGAGACATTACTCATAGATTAATGAATATTTTTGTGCATACTGCACTAGCCATTAATTTTGCTTATATTTCGGTACTTGAGAACCCGGAAAGTCAAGCCCGTCACTGAAGGAATCCACGGTCCAATTTCATCAATTCGCCAGGAAGTCGAGACATCCAAGTTTTCAAAAAAAACGTCGGCTTCTCTTTCATCATCTACAAAAGTGACGACAGCCTCATCGCACATCGGCAGAAGCAATGAATAAATCTGCTCGCCGCCAATTACGTAAATATCCTCATTCGAATGTGCTTTGAGATAATCCTCAAATTCACTTTTTGAGTGAATCATTTCCGCACCTGGAACAACCAATTTCTCATCGCGAGTCATGACTAGATTTCTTCTGCCGGAAAGTATCTTCTGACCGGGAAATGTATCCAAAGTTTTTCTTCCGAGAACAACGGTATGGCCTATTGTATGCGCACGAAAAACGCCCTTTTGATCTTCGGGTATAGAAAAAAGAAGTTCTCCGCGAAACCCAATCCCCCACCGGCGGTCTACTGCAACAATTGCTCTTAACATTAAGCGACCTCCT
>JAAYBI010000074.1 GCA_012718915.1 Clostridiaceae bacterium | reverse complement strand
TGGAAGTTTAGCGGATTCAGGCTGTATTCCCGGGCTCGCCGCTCGCTCGTCTCAGCAAATCTACTACCTGATAACTCAATTAAATATGCACCCCAACTTTTTAATATTTCGTCCAATCGTCGGGGTGCATATCATTTAGGGGTTCGAGATTGTTTTTTCGGAGCGAACATGCTCGAAGAGACCTATTCTTAAAGTGTGGTGAATCGAGCTGGGCTGCTTCTGTTCCGGGCTCACCCAATCACTCCCACATCAAATTCTCATTGAAGAAGGGACCAAGGTGTTCCTGGATTGCGTTGTCCGGCAAGCGGTGGCCACCGTCGCTTGTATAGAAGGTCGGCTCGATGCCGTTTTCACGCAAGAGGTCGACAAAATAGTCGCAGCCGGTGGGTATCCAAGTGTAGCTGTCGTAACTGCCGTAGCTGATGCCGATCGCGCGAAGTGGAGTTTCCAGGGCGAGGTAGGCGTCGAGTTTTTGACTCCAGTTGCCAAAGCCGCTGTACCATTTGGCTACAATGAGATTGTCGGCGTCGGTGCCGTCCATTGCGGGTATGTCACCGAAGTAGTTTTCGTTTTCGAGATTTGGAGCGAAGGCTCTCGCATATGCCCGGAGAAACGAGTTGTCGCCGTTCCAAGTGTCCATCGCCTCAGCAAGAGCGTCGTCCTTCATGATACCCGGGCTCATGGCGTATACCGCAGCGAAAATGTCCGGGTGGCGAAGTGCAAGGTTCATTGCGCCGAAGCCTCCCATCGAAAAGCCGCATATGCCTCGGGATTCAGCCTGGGGCAGGGTGCGGTAGTTTGAGTCGACATAGGGAATGACATCATCGATCACAAAATCTTCCCAGTTTCCGGATGCCGGTGAATTGACATAAAAAGAGCCGACGGTGGATCCGCCGCCTGGTACCTCAACCATGATAAAAGGCTTTTCGCCCGCGTTGAAATAATTATCTAAAAAACCTTTTGCTTCTCTTAGGAACGCTCCGGCGGACTCACCGAAACCGTGAAAATAGTACACGACCGGATAAGACTCTTCCGATTCGAAATAATTTGGCGGTAAATATACAAATAGCTGCCTTATTCCCGAATCGCCCATCATATTATTATCTGCGATGTTTGCGGAAATGAATTCTTCCGCAATCAAGCGCGATGGTGGTTCGGCAGTGGTTTCTGCCGGTATCGTTGTCTCCGGAGCGGAAGTCGATTCGGCACTTGAGACAGATTCATCTCCGGCCGGATCGGTCGCCTTGTCCGTGAGTAACGACGCGTCGGGTGCGTCGGTTGATGTGGAATTTTGCTCACAGCCTGTGATTATGGCCATCGCCAGAAAGGTAGCGACAAGAAGAATCGCAAAAATGCGTCGTTTCATATGATTATCCTTCTTTCTTTTGAAAATGTTGACGGTATCCTAATCTAAGTAGATACTCTAATTGCAAAATATAATGAACAAAAATTGCTCATTTACTTATGTCAAGAGTTTTGCTCATTAGTCATATGCTGAGGTCATGGAATGGGAACTGCGAGCCGAGCGCTTATAGAAGACGCCGTAATTTTTATCGAGGATCATCTGAAAGAAGCCCTTTCGCTGAGCGATATCTCGGCGCATCTTCATGTATCAAAATACCATCTTCTTCGCCTTTTTCGCTCATTAACAGGGCTGCCGTTGATGTCTTATGTCAGGCGGCGAAGACTCTCCTCTAGTGTTACCGATCTGCTTGATACCGACATGAGGATCATCGACATCGCTGAAGAATATCATTTTGAATATGAACAGACTTACCAACGAGCCTTCAAAAGGCTTTTCGGCATGTCGCCGGCCGAGTTTCGCCGGACCAAAATCGAACTTCCCATCGACCATCGCCTGGATTGCGGTCTCATTTACGACTTGCCTCAGGGCATCCTCCTCAGCCCTCGCTACTGTATATTGCCCACTTTTAGCGTGGCCGGAATAGAGGAGCTGATTAACCATCGCGAAAATCGAGAAAAGATCACGGCCAATGCCCTTGCATTGTATTTTCACACAAAAATACGCGAAAAAATCCCGCATCGAGTCAACGATCATATCTACTACGGCATCATTACATATGGCGAGGATCCCGATACGGCCAACTATTACATGCCTTCGGTCGAAGTCGCACGAGTGGCTGTGGGTGAAGGCATGAGTGCGGCCGAGGATGGAGATCGACGTGAGAAGACGAGCTCGGGCTCGACATCGACGATCCAAGAGCAGATGCTGACGGCGCCGCTAATCTATCGAACCCTTGTAACACAGACCTATGCTGTATTTCGATACATCGGATTTCACGCGCCCGAAGAATTATCAATGCAAAATCTCGGAGAGCTCTATGACTTGATTGATAAAAATTGGTATCCCAAAACAAGTCACCAACAGGCGGCACCGTACCACATGGAACGCATGGATCTTCACAATTGCTCTTCCACATACTGCGAGACCGATATCTATATACCGGTTCGAGGCTGAAATTGATAGCTTTGCAACCGGTGATCATATCTTTCCGCAAGGGCGTATTTTCTATAGGCTTTCAGCAATACGACTGATAATGAGTATAAGAGTTTGGTTTGCAGCCTTGTTACCGAAAAAATACCTTGCCTGAATCACTGCATATTGGCAATTGCGATCCTTCGGTCGACCTCGGCCTGCATGTCGGCGAGGAAAGTCGCGACGTCGCAACGTGAATTGTATGCATCCACATATGCTGTCCACGCAGCTTCAAAGTCGGCTTCAGTGATCAGCGAAGGCAGATACTCCTGCTGAACGGTAAATATATTATTCTTGGCCTCTCCTGCGGGCGTATCGGTCGTGTATTCGTTTGAATAAGTCCACATCGGGTACCAAGGCTCATTAGGTTGACTAGGGTTGAGCATTTCGGTATAGGTCCGGGCGTTGTAAGCGAGGAAACATTCCTGTACTTCAGGACGCTGATTCTCGAAAAATTCGGAAGGCTGATTCGATGGACTCCACGCATTGATGCCGTCGAGGTTCATGCCCTCGTAATGAGGAAAGTACTCATAGCGGCAAAGGTTGTCTACTTTGTACAAAGCGTCTGATCCATTGATACGCATTTCCGGAGTCCTGTAGAAGAGCCCGTTTTCGTCCACCAAATAATCGACACCTTCGATACCCCAGAAGCGTAGGGTCATGACTTCCTGCGACAAGGAATCATCGATGAACTGCATCGCGCCTTCGATGTCCTCGCAGGAAACGGTGATGGACAGTCCGCCGGAAAGATCAAGAAAAGGTTCATTGTGATAGTGTTCTTCAATACCTGCTTCGGCCACGAGTCCTAACGGCACGTAGGTGCAACCTTCAAGATCAGCCATTTCGATGGCATATCCGGCAGTATAACCCCAGTTCCAGTATTCGTCATAGAAACCGAGAACTCGACCTGTTGATATCTTAGCGGTGTATTCATCGAGTGTCTGGGTGAAGCTATCGGGATCGATGATACCTTTTTTGTATTCATCATTAAGTTTCTGATAGAACTTTTTCGCGACATCGCTCATGCTGCAGTCGACGACCAGGTTAGTGAGGGGATTAACGGCGACGGTGGAGCCTTCATAATGATAGCCTGCCAGCAAAGACGGTGGGGCATACAAGCTATAGTTTCGCCAGCCTTCACATAGAATGGTGTAAGGAATAACGGCGGTGCCGTCGACATGTGTCGGGTTGGCTGCCGCGTAGTCTTCGAGAAGTTGAAAATATTCATCCAATGTTGTGATCTCCGGGTACCCGGCCCATTTCAGGACGCGAGTCTGTATCCAAAAGGCCGGAGCGTTATGTAGAGGTTCGGTGTCGTGGTCATTTACAACACCGAATTGAGGAATCGAATAGATATGCCCATCTTCTTGTCGCAACATATTCCATTCTTCATCAGAAAGATAGTTTCTGATGTTCGGGTAATGATCCCAATACTCATCAATGGGGATCAGCGCACCGGCATCGGCCATGATCCGGTATCCGTCGCTAGGCTCAATAAAATCAGGATAATCGCCGGATGCAACCATGACTCCTATTGCTTCCTCGGAAGTCTGCCCGGTCAAATATGTCTCCTCCAACTTGACGCCGGTTATCTCTGCGATTTTTTCCCGGACGACGTTATCCTCATTAAGTTCTGTCCCGGGCATAGCAATGAACATACTGAAAGTCTTATACTCGGGCTCAGTTGGTTCTGGGACCTCGATAATCTTAATGACGTCGAGAGTCTTGTAAGGCTTTCCTAAAACATCAGCCAGATCCGAAAGATCTGTAATCAGCCATTCTTCATCATCGTATTCGAGCTCCAATGACACTTCGAAATCCTCTGTCGGCGCACCTCTGTCCTCAATCTCATATTGGATATCGATAAAATCATATTCGTCTCCGAGTTTGACTAATATCTCACCCAAGTCCACGGTGGTCACCGTCATATCGCAAGTCGCTTCATCATCGTCAACATCTATTTCATCGATCTCGAAATCACTCTTTTCGAGAGAAAGAATCATCAATTCTTCCGCCTCAGGATATGTAAATTCAAATTTCGAAAAACTATCATCAGTCGTAAGGTCAGACTCATAGTCATCAGCAGCATATGACCCATCCGTCAAAGAATCGAAAAAGTCCGAAACAACCTCATCGATGTCGTCCTCTTTATTGATTTTTTCGCCGGCATTGAAAAGACCGCAAGCGCTCAAAGCCATCGAAATCGATAGAATGAGTGCCAAAACCACAGGTGCTTTACGTGTTTGCTTCATATTGCTCCCCCATATTGAATGTCTCGATCAAGAATTCGCTGTCAAGCTTTGATACAAAGGAATAATATCACTAAGTGGGTCATATTTCTCATGGAATTTTGCGACAAATGATTTATGAGGTTATGCCGGTATAAGCATCCAAAGGTTTGCAGACGCCACGTCCGGCTTATTCTCCACAGCCACGAAAAATTTTTCGACGCGTATAATCTGGGCGAAAATCGATCAATACGCCCGTCTCCCGGATGCTTGAAGTGATATAATTTTCGATCGATACTCTCATCTCCCGGATGCTTGAAGTGATATAATTAACGAAAAAGTACGTAGAGGTTAATTATGCAGACTGTTCGTTGTCCGAGTTGCGGAGCTGCTCTTGAACCGGAACACAATCTATTGACCGCTCAATGCAAATTCTGTGGTATCACAGTCACCTTGTCGCCTAATGATCTTGGCGTAGACATGACGACCTCCGGCTTGCTCGCTGAGATGTTTCGCGGAGAGGCGGCCGGCGTTTTTCTCAAGCGCAAGATGGAAGAACTCAACATGGATGAGTATTGGAAGCATCATGCGCAGACCATTACGTTTGTCGCTGAGGATGGCTCTGTCGTGGAGATCTCATATATTCATCATGCGGTCTCCGGAAATACTTCAATATTCATGGGAAGGACGAATGTTTTTCTGCTGTTTTCCGATTCCGGTGACGCGGCCCGATATGTCGATATGGTGTCGACGATGCAATATCCTCCTGATGACAAATATTCGATGAAGCAGTTTTTGCCGGAAGTAACACATCAATTTGTTCTTCAGGACCGTAAGGTTCTTGTTGTGATCCATCGTGGACGACATGAATATCCGCTCGTTTCTTTTCAAAAACTGCCGGACGTACACGCTGCCTGGGTCATCAGCAGGCTGGAAAATCTCTGCTGTTTGCTTGAGTTTAATCACCTGTCCTTGTCGGATATAGATATCCGGGATATTTATATCAACCCGGAAACGCACCAGGCGTGCCTTTACGGCGGACTTTGGCGAGCGAGCCGAACACCGAAGATTCCATTGCACGGGAACTCTTATGAAGCTGAGTTGCTTGCCGTGCGTCGAATCGCTGCTGAGGCGATGGGCTATAGCGCCATCGAAGAAATTCGAGGTACAATACCGGACGATTTTTATACATTCCTTAGCGAAAAACCGAAAGAAGACGCATTCGCGGATTTCTCGTGGTGGGATGTCTCGTTGACGCTTGCATACGGCAAGCGGGTATTTCGCAAATTAGGAATAGAAGATAGTACATTGTCATAATTTTGTAAGCGCGAAAAGCGCGCGTTATTATGAGCCGCCAAACCATAACGAGAGAACTATATATCGCTTTAAGCATGAGAAAGGAAATTGATTATGGGACACGGGAGTTACAAGAGCAGTGATTGGGCAAACCTTAGAAACAGCCGCAACATCAATTCGGCATCGACGGTCAGTGATCTCTATCAATCCAGAGGGTTGAAAGAGGCATACGATCCATTGAAGATCAAGGTCCGGGAGTCCCGCGATTCTGCAGATAACCCCTTATCAACGGCGATCATCGTCGGATTGGATGTCACCGGTTCCATGGGATATCTGTCTGAGGAAATTGCGAAAAATTCTCTCAACAAAACAATGCTCGAGATCTACGACAAAGAGCCGGTCACAAATCCGCATATCATGTTTCAGGCGATCGGTGACAGCAAGTCAGATCGCGCTCCGCTCCAGGCCACCCAGTTCGAGGCGGACATCCGCATTGCCGAGCAACTGCTTGACGTCTATTTCGAAGGTGGCGGAGGCGGAAACGGCGGAGAGTCTTATTGCCTCTCGTGGTACTTTGCTGATACACGCACGGACATCGACTGCTTTAACAAACGACAGAAGAAAGGCTATATTTTTACGATCGGTGATGAGTGTTGCCATGAAAAGCTGACTCGACAGGAGATCAAGCGCGTTTTTGGCGACGACGTGGAGCGTGATCTTACCGCCAAGGAATTATTCAAGTCCGCATCGAACAAATACAATATCTTTCATATCGTAATGAAGGCCGGCTCATACAAGAACCAAAAGAGCGGTGAAGCGTGGGAAAAACTGATTCCCGGACGGGTCATTGAGCTTGAACCGGAACAACTGAAGTATCTTGCGGAGCTGTTCGTATCCGTCATGCAATTGACGGAGGGCGGGAACAAGAAAGACATTGTTGCGCAGTGGAAGGATCAAGGTGCTCAAGTAATCGTTGCGGACGCGCTGGGAAGACTTGATCTCGCAGATCAAAAAAAAGGATTTTTTAAGTTCTGATGTGCCGAAAAATAACGGTTGTCGTCGGCAAGAATTTTGGCGATGAAGGAAAAGGGCTCGCGACCGATTTCTTTTCGGGTCGATCGTCCGATACGCTGGTCATTAAGCACAACGGCGGTGCGCAGGCAGGCCATACTGTTGACCGCCCAGATCGACGATTTGTCTTTCATCAGCTATCCTCCGGGTCGTTTAACGATGCGAAGACATATCACTCCGCCACATATCTTCCGGATCTGCTTAAGCTACGTGAAGAGGCTGAGGATTTTAGCAAGGTTGCGGGAAAAATACCACCGATATTTATCGATGAAAAATGCCGGCTGACGACGGTCTTCGACGTCGTAATCAATGCATTCGCCGAGAGCGTGAGAGCCGGAGACGGTTCGCATCACGGCAGCTGCGGAATGGGCATCAACGAGACTATCATTCGCAATGAAAATCCGAAGTATGCACTTTCGCTTGCCGAATTCGAGTCATTTTCGACACGTGAGGCCGGGCTTTTTCTGCAGAAGATCCGGACGGAATATGTCCCGATTCGACTTAGTCAATTATCCATGAAGATTCGAGACGGTAATGATTGGTGCGACCTGCTTCAGGACCAAAATATCGCCTGGAACGCGGCGGAAGCGATGAAGGCAGCTGCCGGATATTATTCGACGATTCGCGACGCGAAATCGATCATTCAAAGTGCGGATAATCTTGTTTTCGAAGGCGCTCAAGGCCTCCTTCTGGATCGAAACAACTTGAATTACTGGCCACATCTGACGCCATCGGATACGGGCTGCAAAAATCCGTTTGAATTACTTCGGACTTGCGGAATTCCACAAGAACGGTCGAATACAGAAGTGTGCTACGTGACGCGATCCTATGTGACCCGGCACGGTGCAGGGCATCTTCCGCATGAATGTGAGCGATCGGAAATTTCGAACGACATCTATGACAAGACCAATGTGGAAAATCAATGGCAAGAATCACTTCGTTTTGCCCGGCACCCGGAAGCGAGCGAGTTCGTTCGAGCCGTCGCGGCGGATCTGGTGAGCAATATCTATCCGGTCGGGGAGCTTCAAAAATCCTTTTCGGAGGAGCCGGAGGCGAGCCATTCGGAAAATTCGAAGATATGCGATCGTGCGGTGATTTCGCTTATGGTCACGCATTTAAACGAGACAGACGGAAAAATCGTAAACGTGGACGGTAATCACGACGTTGAAACATATCTGAGCGAAGGCGGGCAGAGTACGTTTTTCGATCAGATATATACATCATTCACTCCTTTTGCCAGAGATAACATAAGCACAGAGAAAGTATAATGAAATCAATCAGCCGAAACGGGTGAGCCCTAGAATTAAAAAGTGAAACTCCTACGATACGGAGGAACGCATGAAAGACGACACAACGAAGCAACCTTTTGAGGAGCGCCATAATACGTTTCGCGGCATCGCGAAAAGGGTTCAAATCATATCCAACAACTTAGGTTTTGGGCCGAAACCGATGCCGGACGAAGAAGTCGAACAGCGACTCACCGTCACGGCGGACGGGCGGGTGTTTTTCACGGCGTATCTTTTTGGCGATGGAAAAAGCCTTGTGAAAAGCGAGTCGCGACGCTTGAGGATCGCCCCGGAAAACGCGGCGCAGATTCTGAATGAGGTCGGACAGTTTTTCGCTGAGGAAGCGTCGATTCAGGTTGCGACGGATATCGGCACTTGGACCATGTCATTAACGAACTCCGCAGGCGAAAAATTTGCCTCTTCCGGCCCGATGCCATGCTCGGACGAAGCGCTGATCCACCTCTCTTCGAAAATCCGCGCAGAATTGGACATGCCGGGATTGTACATTTTCGACGGCGCCGCGTTTGAGGACCGCATCGAAAAAGTTACTATCGATTATCGCCGGGTGACCACGATCAAGCTCGATGATCCGACAGATCCCGATATGGAAGAGTTAAAATGGGTCTATTCCGAAAAAATTCTGCTAGATCGAGACACGGAGACATTGGCATATATCCAAATATTCGGACCAAGATGCCGAGTGGTTCGCAGCTACTATGTCGATCCCGGCGTATCGGAATTTCTAGACGACCACCACTCGACACGGCTCTTTTCGCAAACCAAAGGCAACCCCCCGGACGCGGTAGACGACCTAAGTGACTTCAAAGATTACATCATCACCGTGGAATACCGGGACGCCGACCCGCTGGTCGTTTTCGGAACCTTTGACAAAAACGGCCTGCCCGAAGATTTTTCGGAGTGGGCGGAAGACATACGCAAATTCATGGCCTATTACGGCATGGGTGAAATCATTCATCCACTCGTCTTTGGAAAGGCTCGGCGGAGAGAAAGCGATTACATATTTTGCAGTGTTGTTTTTCAAGATAGTGAAAAATCCTATTACTACTTGACGGATGATGCCACGCTCGACGTCGGGGATCAAGTCATCGTGCCGGTCGGGAGCGCCGGCGGAACAGCCATCGTTGAAATCGAAGACATCGAATACTTCTCAAAAGAAGAGGTGCCCTTTCCGCTCGAAAAAATTAAACGGATCATTCGTAAGTATGACAGGGATGACGAGGGAGAATCGCGAGAATAGCAGGCGAACTCGACCCGTCGCCCCAACATCCACTATTGCCGGTATCCCGCGCGCCGCGAAAATCTTCGAAATTGAAAAACTACCGGCAAAACCTTTCTCGCAAGGCACTTTTGCCGGTATCTCGCGCGTCGCGAAAATCTTCAAAATCGAAAATTACCGGCAAAACTCCTCTCCCAAGGCACTTTTGCCGGTATTTCTCAGCCTAGTCTCCGACTTTGCTGCTCGCCGCTCGCCGCGAAAATCCTCGAAATTGAAAAACTACCGGCAAAACCCCTCTCCCAAGGCACTTTTGCCGGTATCTCGCGCGTCGCGAAAATCTTCAAAATCG
>JAAYBI010000073.1 GCA_012718915.1 Clostridiaceae bacterium | reverse complement strand
GGTCATTATTCGAAAATCTTCAAACACTGTGGTCTCATAAAGAGGATAATTTTTTCGCATATGCACCTCCCGAAATAGCACTCACATATATAATTGACGATAAGCTTGAAATAATCAAGCAAGCCGCTCAAAAAAAGAGAAGTCTCAATAAATCTCTACCCGTTCGGGGATCGTCTTTCAGTATTTAGCTTTTGAGTTTCATTTCGGTAATCGCCGCATAATGTAACACATCAAAGTGCTCCGGAGCAATACGATCTAATAGCGCCACATGCTCTTTTTCCCAAACAGCAATCGAAGCGTCCGACAGCGATGCGCCGATTCCTCGACAGGCTTTGATCCGACCATTCCAAGATGACCTTGTAAACGGTACATTCAACAAAAAAGTGTCTTCATAAACAACTTCAAATTGCTTCAACACCTCTTCCGGTATCGAAATCAAATGCCTCGTCTCGCCTCCGCTCGTCCAACTCGGATTATGTTTTAGCACCAGCTTTTCAGTCTCATATGCGATTATATCTTCTCCGGGAAGCCATGCCATCATCAGAAAAACCAAACGTCCATCCTTTTTCAAAAGTTTCGAAAATACCTGTGTCGTTTTCTCATGGTCAAAATACCAGAAGCACTGACATGCAGTAATTGCATCGAAGGATTCGTCCGGAAAATCGAGATTCTCAGCAGAAGACACGACAAACGGTATCTTCATACCCCCTTCTCCGGAAAGGCGCTCAGCTTCAATGATTTGTGCTTCAGAAATGTCAGCGCCGGTCCAGTCCGCCCCAAAAGAAAACATATGCCTGGGCAGAACTCCGGTTCCGGTGCCCACATCCAATATTTTCTGACCCGGCAAACCGATATTGCGTTTCAAAATATGCTTAAAAAATGTCTCGGGATAAATATCGCGATACTTCGCGTAGTTCTTCGACGTTCTGCCCCAATCAAAAGGCCGTCCCTGATCAAAACGAATATCTTCGATCATAGTAATCCTCCATTTTGAAATTCTTTTCCTCTCTCATACGAACAGTTCTCGACTTGCGAAAGAAGAGACGAGAGTCCTAGCAATCGAAATACGCACGACTTCAGAACTACCCGATCGAAAAAGAATTTCTAATAATTAATATATTGACTGGCTGGATCTTGAACACTAGTTCCTAGTATTACAAGAACTTCATCTTCATTGAATGTATAGGATATAAATATATAGTGTTTTCTATAAATATGGATATTTTCAGGAGCTGACTCTTGTTGCGAATACCCTTCTTCAAGCAAAACAGAGCTGGCACTCTTCACAGTATCACCAACTGAAATCCCGAAAATATCTGCATCCTCAGAAACCAGATTGATTTCAGTAATGTACTGTGCTCCCCTATAAGGAAAACAATAATAGAAATCTCGGGAGCCTTCTCTAATGGAAGTATGCACAGCAGTTATTGACCCATTAGGCGCTTCGCTAAGCAACTCGCAACCCAGGAGGTTGCTGTTCGCGTTAATTCGATCAACCTCCTGCTCTGTTAAAGCGTAGATCTCTTCATCGCCCTCCGGTGGAATATATCGATTATTGTAGCTATAGATAGCTCTTGCTATGAAAAATATGCCAACTGCAATCACAATTGCGGCAAACAGAATAATCAAGAATTTCTTCATCATTTCATCTCCAAAACAATTCTTTACCATGCGTCAAGTGATCGATGAGTGCCCGAGCCGCTGACTTTATCGCTTAACAATACTTAATAACCGAGCTTTTTTACAATCTTGTTAACATAAGCAACATCATCTTTATCATCACTATATCTAATGATATCGATTGTCATGTTATCTGCCAGGATAAAGACATAATGGAAATCTCTATCTGCGTTTACAAAAGAACCGGAGATTGTAAACTTGCTGAAGTCATCGCTATTTATCTCTATGATCTCTCCCTTAATTCTACCATCCTCTATGTTTCTTTCAAAACGCTCAACGATAGTATCAAAATACTTTCCCGCCTCTTCTGCCTCTTTAAACAGACAATAGGACACAGTGAACTCAGAATCTTCATCCGTGGCAACATAATACGCCGTCAGTAAATTTGAATTCGGATTAACTGAAACATTATCACCTGCGCCTTCCATCCACTCCAGAACATCAGTAATCTCAAAGTCAAATTTCGATCCCATTATTTTCTCAAAGGTATGTTCATCGATCGGCTTCTTTGCACAAGAAGCCAAAGACATCATTATGGAACACAACAACACCAGCGCAAGAATTTGACGGATTTTTTCACTTTATTACTCTCCATTCTGCAATTGACAAAAACGAATGCATCTCAGTCGAATATTCCTCGAGTTTAGAGAACCGGTTCCTGTATGTCAACATGATACCAAATACCCCGGATCAAATGACCCGGTCGTCGCAAATCCTTATCAATCACGGTTATGTAAATGCGGTGTTTTTCAAACACTATTACAATTTTAATAGAATGCGGATGACTTGCAAAACAAAGAACATAGTATTAATAACATTATTATTTGAAGAAGAGCATCTAAGAAATTAACGAAATATCCTTTACATTGACCATTATTTCAAGCATCGTGATTGTCCTTATATCTTTCTTTCCTAGTTTTGAATGCCGGCAGGAAGCCTGTTGACGCGGATCGAGTCGAGGAGATAGCGACAGATGCTTTGGATACAGGAATTGTTTCTCCGGATCAATGCCCGGCGGAGGAGTGTGGGTTAAAAGGACACCGGAAAGTTCGGAAAAATCGGAGCGAGCTCGACGATTGTATGAAATACGGAAAGAATCTTCAAAATCCACTTGACCGTTCCCTTGGGGAACGTGTTATTTTGCCTTTAGAGTACGTTATCCGCGACCGGCCATCGAACAAGACAATCGCTTTTCGGCGGGAAGAAACGTGCAAACGGGCTCGAATAAATGAATGATGAAATAACGGAGGAATCACACTATGCTGATTAAAGACGTCATGGAAAAAACTCTTCTGTCGAAAAAGGCGATCCGATATTACGAGGACCGCGGACTTTTCGAAACCGAAAGAAGCGGGAACGGCTATAAAGACTACAGCGACGAAAACGTGGAGCGCCTGCTCGCGATCCGGAAACTGCGTGACCTTGGCTTTTCGATTGAGGAGATCCGGGACTTTTTAGATTCCGACGAGAAAAAATCGGCGGTCCTGACGCGCAAAATGAATGAGGCGGAAAGTAAACTCTCCATCCATTCGAAGGAAAGAGAGATTCTTGAATCACTTCTTGACGGCAAACCGATCGGATCGTTCAACAGCGTTCCTGTTGAGGTTCGCGAAGAAAAGCCCTATATGTATATCCGGAATGTTAATAAGGTTTTTGGGGTGCTCAATCTGATCGTTTTTCTCGCAATCCTATTTTATATCCTGTTTATTAAAGAGCCGGCTCAGAGCCCGGAGAGCGGTACTCTGTTTGTGATCGGTCTGATACCGGTTATGTTAATAGGGCGATATGAAGAGAAACGCGCAAAACTAAAAAGACAAGGAGTAACGGTTCTCGAGCGGAAACCGATAGAGATCTTTCTTAGGGCTTTAGCTTATCTCTCTTTCTATGTCACAGGCATTATCATGTCGAGCGAGTTTTTATATGCCATGCAAAGGTACATATCAGAGAAGGCTTATTTAAATCTCGCAATCGCGAGCCTCGCATTGCTCATTTTTCTGGTTTTGGGCGTGTTCGCCGTCATCACGGGTTTTTTCGAGGACACCGATGACATCATGAATTATTTCGCGAGACGCCGTCGGTCTTCTGATAAAATGTAATTGATTCCCTTCGAATATTTGGGGGCGACCACTCGAGGTATCGGCTTGATACCGCGACTAGCCCCAATCATAGAGTTCGGGTGACGTAACGCATTCTGAGGATACGAGCAATGAACCCTCCTGATTCTCATCCATTTGATATGAAAAAAACCGGATCGGGGAAGATCACAGTAACCGACCTCGGGGCACCCGACTCCATCGACTCCAATCCTGTCCTGACCAAAGTCGCCCCGGATGTCTCCGACTCCCCTCCGCCTAAACACGCTCGCCTGAAACTCGTTCTGGGCTGGCTCGGCGTTGTGATCACGGTGATCATTTCCGTCGTATGGGCCTATTGGGGCGCGATTGAGAATTTTCACGAGGGTTGGTATTCGGAGTCGATCACGATACTTAAGATGTTTATTCTTCGTCCGTTTCAGGTTACAATGTTGGTGTCCCACGAGCTTTCTCCTTCGTGTTTGGGTTAGTCACTTAACATTGTATGTGAGATTGTCCGCGTGGGACATCTTTTTTATTTTCGCGTCACTTCATTTTACAATTCACCCCAACACCATCTATGATAATTCAGAAATTTTTCGTGATATAATGATTTGATAATTTCGATAAATCGGAGGACAAGTGTATGATATCTAAACGTATGTCCGAAAAACTCAATGCGGGTTCTATGATCCGGAAGATGTTCGAGGAGGGCAACCGACTCAAGAAAATATTCGGCGAAGAGAATATATTTGATTTTTCAATCGGCAACCCAGATTTAGAGCCGCCGGCTGAAGTCACTTTAGAATTAATGAACCTCATTAATCATCCAACGCCGGGCATGCATGGGTATATGAGTAACAACGGTTATCTTTCAACGCGAAACGCAGTCGCTGATAAGCTGACTCGCTCCGGCAATACGACCTTTTCGCCCGATGCAATATGTATGACCGTTGGTGCGGCCGGCGCAATGAATGCGACGCTTCGTGCAATTCTTGACCCGGACGACGAGGTCATATTATTGGCACCGTTTTTTATGGAATATCGACAATATATCGATAATCACTTTGGAAAAGCCGTCATCGTAGCAACGGATGAAGGCTCGTTTTTGCCAAATATCGATCGTATTGCAGCGGCGATTACGCCACGCACCAAAGCAATCATAATCAACTCACCCAACAACCCGAGCGGTACCATGTATCCTGTAAGCACACTTGAGTCCATTAATAACCTCGTTAATTCTTACGAGCAAGTCATCCATATTATTTCTGACGAACCTTATCGCGAGTTGGTTTATGACGGCCAAAGCGTTCCGCCGACGCAGGATTATATTGACAATCTAATCATCTGTTATTCTTGGAGCAAATCGCTCTCTCTTCCGGGAGAGCGCATCGGATATACAGCTGTCGGGCCCAGACATCCGGATTTGGATGTTTTGAGTCCGGCAATCGCCATGGCAAATCGTATACTCGGAAGCGTTAATGCGCCTGCACTATTTCAGAAAGTCATTGAGAAAGCGATGGATGTAAAGGTTGATGTTGCACTTTACGAAAATCGAAGAAATTTGCTTTACGATATCGTCACTTCCGCCGGTTTTTCCTGTCGGAAGCCGCAAGGCGCTTTTTATCTTTTCGTGAAATCTCCGGAACCTGACGACATGGCTTTCAGCCAAGTATGTGCCCAACACAATTTATTAGTTGTTCCGGGAAGCGCATTTGCCATGCCCGGCTATTTTCGTTTGGCTTTTTGTGTTGCGGAAAGTACGATAAAAGGCTCTTCAATCGCTTTTACGGCGGTATCCAAACACTACGGGCTCAATGCTCAATAGTCGCCGTAATCGCCAATACACCATCATCAAACGTTATTCCGACCTCTTCTTGCGGAGATATTGCTTTGTTGCTGACAGAGAACGATGAGCCGCAGATGAGGTCGTGTTTTGTCAACGGATAGTATAGACCGGATGTTGTTACTCCTTGCACGTCACCGAACAGAGGAATCATCGAAACCACAAGCGTCTCACCTTCCGCTTCCATTGTTCGAAAAATAGTGCGATCCAATACATATCGGGAAGGACCGGCGATAATTTTGACCGTTGATTTTCCGTCCGTCATCAGGATATCGGCTCCTTTTTCGGCATATCGTCCGGCAACTAAAAAGTTGGATAATACATGGTCAATCCGACCGGACAAGGATAGGACGACCATAGTCGGAAAGTCCAAATCTAAAGCATCCAGAGCAATTTCGGAATCCGTCATATCCTTTTCGACCGGATACTTTTGAATCTCCGCCCCTAAAGATTGCGCCCAAGCAAGTGTATCCGGATGAACGGAATCCATATCGCCGACAATAATGTTCGGATTCAGCTTCATTGCACGCGCATGGTCAGCTCCATGGTCAGCACAAATAATCAGGTCTTCTTCGCCAATCTGAGAAAGAACGCCTTCGTATGAGATATCATCTCCGCCCAAAATCAGGACGTTGCGCATGACATTATCTCCCTTACGGCCTGAGCCGGATCCTTCTCGCCAAACACAGCAGAACCAACAACGAGTAAGTTAGCACCGGCCCGAACAACATCCGAAGCATTGCCCTTGTGTATCCCGCCGTCAACCGAAACAATAGCGTGATTATTTATGCGATCCAATTCAGCCCTAACGGCACTGATTCGGTCGCAAGATTGCGGCATGAATTTCTGACCTCCAAAACCCGGTCGAACTGACATGACCAAGACCAGATCGACTTCTGAAAGATATGGGAAAACCGCCTCGATTGGCGTATCCGGATGAATAGATAAACCAGGCTTCTTGCCTGAATCCCGGATTAGACGCAATGCAGATAACGGATTTTCCAAGGTCTCAACATGAACGGTAATGTAATCCGCTCCGGCCGAAGCAAAAGCTTCAATATAATCCAAAGGGTTAGTTATCATCAGGTGAACATCGAAAATCTGATCGGATACCTTCCTGAGAGACTCTACCACCGGCACGCCTATCGTAATATTGGGTACATAGTGCCCGTCCATTACATCTAAATGCAAGAAATCCGCTACCGGACGGACTTTTCTGATTTCTTCTCCCAGAATACTAAAGTCTGCGGCCAAAATCGAAGGTGCTATATTAACGCTCATCTTCTGCGACATGCCTGTTCTCCCTTTTATTTCGTTTGTTGTACTCATTGTCACGCGCCGTTTTTATAAAAGCACGGTAACGATCCAGACGACCCGGATGAATGCCAGATTTGTCGACGGCACAGCCCTTTTCTCCAAGATGAAGACAGTCATCAAACTGACACTGTCCACGTATTTTATCATACTCGGGATAACCTTGGCGGATATCCGAGACCGATATATCAGCCTCCATAATATCCAGATTGGTGAATCCGGGTGAATCAATCAAATAGCCCTGAGCAAAAGGAAATAACTCGACATGTCTGGTGGTATGCTTCCCTTGGTTCAGTCTATCACTGATTTTCCCAACTTCTCGTTCAGAAATGCCGGTAAGTAAGTTGCACAGTGTCGATTTCCCGACGCCGGACTGACCTGCGAAACCAACGGTTCTGTGATTGAAGTATTTGATAAAAATACTCTTATCGGGAACTTCCTCAAAAGAAGTGCAAATCACCTCATATCCTACTCCGTGGTAAATATCTCTCATGGCCCGACCCGTTTCCGGGTCAAGATCCATTTTGGTTATCCAAATGACTGGTATTATATTGTTTTTGTGGCACAAGATAAGTAACTTATCGAGCAATTCCAGATAGGGAGACGGTTGCATTGTCGAAAACGTTAAGAACAAAAGATCGACGTTAGCTATCGGCGGCCTGATCATCAGATTTTTCCGAGGCTGAATATCTGAGATAGCATATGGAACATCCGGATCTGTCGTCGGCTCAACATAAACATAGTCCCCGACTGTCGGAATTATGCGCTTCTTTCGAAAGATCCCCCTAGGTTTTGCCTTTACACAGATTCCGTCACCACGTCTCACGGTATATAGTCCACCTACCCCTTTAATGATGAGGCCGTCAAAAGGTTCGGTATTGTCTTGGTTAATATTGTCGGATATCAAATCTTCTCTCCTCATGGGTATCTTACAAATGACTCGGCAAGCTGATGGGGGGCTTGATTCGGGGTGAATATGATCTCCGAAAAGGACATATATTTTAAGGCGGCGGAGGCGTCGGTGAAGGCGTCGG
>JAAYBI010000072.1 GCA_012718915.1 Clostridiaceae bacterium | reverse complement strand
CACCCCACAACCGATAGTATTTATCTCATGGCCAGGATTCACATATCCGGTCCGGAATCAAATCAATTGCGCGCCTCAATCTCAGCCATAACATAGTCCAGTGCGTCGTCATGACCTTTTCGAGCCGACTCGACGGACACCGGAATCAGAACGTCCGGAATGGCACCGCAACCCTCAAGCGCATTTCCCTGAGCGTCGAAGTATCTCTCATTCGAAAAGGTGTATCGGATGTCCGAATCATGAAAAGGCAAGACCCGCTCAAACGCATCCGAATAGTTTCCGGCAGTCGTCTCACCCACCACCGTTACACGATGAGACGGATTGGCAAGCATCGCGCGCAAGAACGTCTCCGCTGCGCTAATCGTGTATGGACTCGTCAGCACGTAAACATCCTGGTCGAACACGTAATCTGCCGGTTCGACATACATGCTTTGAAGCGCCGTGTAATCGTCCTTATAATAAGCCTGTTTTTGGTAAGCCAGATATCGTTCTTGAGCAAAATAACCCGCGACACATAACGATGCTTCGTCATATCCGCCGCCATTGAACCGAAGGTCAATGACGACGGCAGAAATCCCTTTTTTGGCATAATCCGACATAATAGCATCCATCGCAATCTTCGTTGTTTTGGATTTATCAAAGGATTCCGTGCCCATCGCATGCATCGCAATATATCCGGTATCCTCCGTCAAAAATCCATAGCGGATATATACGTCCTTGAATTTAATATAATCTTTGACATAGACCGTCGTAATAAGATCCGACAATACGCCCAATTGCTCCTTGTCCGTAATCCACTCCGGACTCTCACCTGCCGGAGAGTAATCCTGATCGCCATGAGCGATAAGGATATGTCCGTCGTATACCTCATCGACTAAATCCTTCATCGCTTCTACCAAGCTGATCTCCTGATTCGAAAGACGCGACCGAATCAGATCATATCGAGACTCCGGATTCACGCCATATAAATCAAAAAATGCGTAATTCTCACGAAGCATCTCGTAGTACATATCAAAGGCTTCTTCCGGATGGGTTTCATCCACTTCGGATTTATTCTTAAAAAATGAATTCGATTCACGTTGAAGATCATAGGTGTATTGGGCACCTTTGTCTGTTAGGCGGAGTATCTCACCGTCGGTCTCAACGTCAAACCGGCCCATCCCCGAATAGAATGTGTTACCGATGATGATCCCGCTATAGGCGGAATCATTGCAATAATAGGAGTCTGTGGTCTGATAGACGGTAACAAATCCAAATCGAGCCCGCAAAGACATGCCATATCCACGCATAAAATAGACGCCGTTGAAACGACTTTGAACCATCGCAAAAATCACGCCAATGATGACAACCGCCGCGAGCACAACCAGCAATACTCTGGCAATATGCCTCCCGACTTTCATCTTTTTCGAAAAAGGTGTCAACGGATTAATATTCTCCATGATAACTCTCCTCTGAAATAAGAATGACAGAATCACATGGCGGAACGACCGACTGATAGGTCTTCCCGCGATAAGAGACATTGAAAGAAAAGGTTTGATCTGAAAGATTCAGCATAACCACTGCCGATTCGTGCACGGTCGATCTCGCAAAACAATATTGCTCATTCTTGACAAGAATCTCCTCATATCGACCACTCCGAAGCGCCTCAGATCGCATTCTTTTCGCACCGAGCGACTCAATATGAGAGAGCAATGAAGTATCCCCATGGAGCATGTCAGCAATTTTGAGTGCCGGCCGCACCGGTCGATCGGCATCGTGCCCTTGAGTCCGAAGGCCTTCTATTCCCCACTCGCTACCGTAGTATACCGACGGAATGCCCGGCATGGTATAGAGCAATGTATACGCATTGAAAATATGCCGCCGGTCACGAAGCAAACCGGCAATTCGATTTACATCATGATTATCGAGAAAATTATAGAGCCGCAATTGCGAATATATCCCGTTTGGACCAAACTGTCGCTTCAGCGAGTGCGCAATCTCGAAATAATTCCGATCGTTATGGCTCGAGTAAATCCCTTTCCAACATTCGTAATTCGTCGTTGAATCCAATATCTCTTCATTGGCGTAGCGGTTGTAATCCCCGTGAATAATCTCGCCCATCAACCAGAAATCCGGTTTTTTCAGGCGGCAAAAGGCCTTGAGTCGCTTGAAAAAATCAAGATCTACACAGTCCGCCGCATCCAGGCGCAGTCCGTCGATATCAAACCGGTCCATCCACATACCGACTGCGCCAAGCAAATGATCCACTACATCCGGATTCGATAAATTGAGTTTCACGAGTTCCGCGTGTCCCTGCCAAGTATCATAAGAAAAGCCGTCTCCCGCCGGACCGGGCTCACCAAAGCAGACATTGGAAAACCACTCCCGGTACTTGGATTGCTCCCTGTTCAACAGTAAGTCTCGAAACGCCCAAAATTCTCGTCCGACATGATTGAATACGCCGTCAAGAACAATCCGAAAACCCGACGACTTTAGCGCCGAAAATACCGTCTTGAAGTCCGACTCTGTTCCGAGTCTTCGATCCGTCCGAGTATAGTCGGATGTGTCGTATCCGTGCGAATGAGAGTCGAATACCGGACCGAAATATAGGGCATTCACATGCATCGACTGAAGATGCGGTATCCATTCGGTCACTTCAAGGATTCGGGCGCCCTCAGATGCCCGACCCTCATTTATCTCCGGCGCACTCACCATTCCAAGCGGATATATATGATAAAAAATCGCGTCATCTATCCAATGCCAAGACACTTAACCCTCCAAAAGTCATTTACAAGAGTCACAGTCGCATCAAATACTCACAACCCTGTTGTCAGTGTTTTGCTTCCGGACTTTTGAAAAAATATCATATCACACAGATCGAAATATAGACGAATTACATGACCTTTACAAAAAAATAATTTCGGCGAAGCTCTGAAATTAACATGCGATGTTTAGACTTTGAATAGACAAACGAAGAGAAATAACGGAGGAAAATGTTATGAAAAAATTGATCGCACTGCTGCTATCCGGGCTGATGATATTGTCCGTCGCTGCATGCAACGCTAAACCGACAGAAACTTCATCCACGTCAACAAAGGCATCAAATACTTCTCAGAGCACTTCAAATGCCGAGATTGCTCCGCTTCAAAACAGCAATACTGTTGTAGTCACCGAGAGCGTAACCCCTAAATACGTGTTCTTATTCATCGGAGACGGCATGAGTTATCCTCAGTTCCAAGCCGCCGCCGATTACTTGGGCGCAATGGAAGACGATGATTATCTTCTGACCGCACCAAGCCTGAATGATAATCAGGGTGCCATTCTCGACGGTCCCAAAAATCTGAATTTCATGGCCTTCGAGGCCGCCGGTTCCGCAAGCACTTACGACAGCAACAGCTTTGCTCCGGACTCTGCCTCGACGGCAACCTCGATGGCTACCGGATACAAGACGTACTCCGGTTCCATTAACGTCGATGAAACGGCAACAAAGACCTACGAAACGATCACCGAACAAGTTCATGAACAACTGGGTATGAAAGTTGGAATTATAAGTTCCGTTAACATTAATCACGCAACGCCGGCTGCATTTTATGCCCATCAGTCAAGCAGAAACAATTATTACGAAATCGGACTGGAAATGATTGATTCCGGATTTGAGTATTTCGCCGGCGGCGGTCTGAAAAAGACGACCGGCAACGACAATGATCAAACCGATTTGTATGCACTGGCAGAAGAAGCAGGTTATAGAATTGCATTGACTGCTGCGGACGCCGAACAATTGACATCTTCAGACGAAAAGGTCATCATCATCGACGAGTATCTGGCGGATTCGGATGCCATGGCCTACGAACTTGACCGCACGGATGACATGTGGTCATTGGCTGACTATGTCGAAAAAGGCATCGAAGTCCTCGACAACGAGAGCGGCTTTTTCATGATGATTGAAGGCGGAAAAATTGACTGGGCCTGCCATGCCAACGACGCTGCTTCGACCATCCAAGACACCATTGCGTTAGCCGACTCCGTCCAAGTCGCCATCGACTTTGCCACCGAACACCCGGACGAGACCTTGATCATCGTCACTGGCGACCACGAAACCGGTGGCATGACTATCGGTTTTGCCGGCACCGACTACGATACTTATCTTACACTTCTTAATAGCCAGACCATCTCTTATGCTAAATTCGACAGTGACTATGTCTCTGAATACGTAACAGACAAAGCATCCTTTGAAACCGTCTTGGCCGATATCGAATTGCTTTTTGGCCTCAAAACTTCAGGTGACGAAGGTGACCGATTGGTCTTGAGTGAATATGAAGTCGAATTACTGAAAACATCTTATGAAAAGGCCATAAACGAAAAAGAAACCGGCATCGCAGCGCAAGCAGAATACGTACTTTATGGCTCGTATAACCCACTTTCCGTAACCATCTCTCATATCCTCAATCATAAAGCCGGGATCTCCTTCACTTCATACGCGCATACAGGTGTTCCGGTTGCCGTCTTCGCCGAAGGCAATGGTGCGGATTTGTTCAACGGCTACTACGACAACACCGAAATCTATACAAAACTATCCGGTCTTTTGGGCATAAAATAACCATTCCCGCCTGCATTATACAGACAAGACCCACAGCGCAGTATTGCACCGTGGGTTTTGTCACTCCAGAGGTAACTATGAAGACAACCACAAAAAACGACGCATTACTTCTTCGAATAAACTATCGGGCACCGGTCATCCTATGTGTCATTCTTATCGCTGTACTCATGCTGCTACCGAGCGAATTTGAAAACATAAAAGTTTACGGAGAATCAGACTTGCGACCGGCCCGTGTCATCGACGTCGACGACTCTTCGATTGTTGATACCGGTCTCATTCGAAGCGGGGAGCAACGCTGCACCGTGGAAATCCTCTCCGGATATTTTTCGGGGCACATCGCCGAAGCGAATAATTTGCTGAACGGATCCATGGAACAGGACAAAGTTTTTGCCGAGGGTGATACCGCTCTGGTTCGCATCAATTTTAGCGAAGACAAAATAAGGTCCATATCGATGATCGACCACTACCGAATACACTGGGAAATATTACTGGCCGCTCTGTTTTTCGTATTGCTCATTATATTTGCCGGTCGAACGGGCGTACGCGCAATATTATCGTTTGCATTGACGGTGTTGATGATTTGGAAAGTTCTCGTCCCCTCTTACCTCAAAGGCATTAACCCGATCGTGGTCGGCTTGGGAATATGCGTCATTCTGACGTTTATGATCATCGGATTGGTTTATGGGTTTGATCGTCGGTGCTTATCTGCAGCCGGCGGTTCTCTATTGGGAATACTTGTAAGCCTGGTATTCGGAATCATTTTTACGAATCTTTTTAAGATCCACGGTGCAGTGATGTCATCGTCTGAAAGCCTTCTCTATGCGGGATATACGCATCTCAATCTGACTCAAATATTCATGGCTGCGATCTTTATCGGGTCTTCCGGTGCCATGATGGATTTAAGCGTAGATATCACTTCGGCAATCGATGAGGTCGTTCGCAATCGACCGGACATCAGTATCCGGGATGCCATTCGATCCGGAATGAATGTCGGGCGTGCGGCGATGGGCACGATGACGACCACCCTTCTTCTGGCATATTCCGGTGGGTTCATTGCACTGCTTATGGTTTTCACTGCTCAAGGCACGCCGATTGAAGTTCTATTAAATTACAAATATGTTTCTGCCGAACTGCTTCATACGCTGATCGGCTCTTTCGGCTTGGTCACAGTTGCACCATTCACTGCCATTAGCGGTGGAATTTTGCTCACCCGTCGAGTAGAAAGAACTATGCCGAGTAACGGATTTTTGTCCGACAAAAACGATATACAACGACTACACTAATCGCTTCACCCGTCGCTTGGCTTCGAGGACGAGCGCTGCGCGCGTCGCCGCGGAAGTGTAGCATCTTGACGAAAAGCAATT
>JAAYBI010000006.1 GCA_012718915.1 Clostridiaceae bacterium | reverse complement strand
TGGCGGTGGTGGCTGTGGGTTGTGGAGTTGGCGATGTTGGTGTGGGCTGTGGTGGCGTGGGCGGTGTTGGCGGTGGTGTGAGCGGCACGCGAAACGTTTCGTTTTAGGTGATTACCGCCAAAAGTTGCAAAACTTCTGAATTTGGCGGTAAATCTTAGGAGATCAAGTGCACCGGGAACAGTAGAAAATAGAAAATTACCGCCAAAAGTTCCAATAATTCCGAATTTGGCGGTAAATACATACGAAACAGCACAAACCCAGCCATTTCGTATGTATTAGAGTATCGCAAACCGTTTCGCGATAGCCTGAAAATCAAAGTCATTACATACGAAACAGCACAAACTCAATCATTTCGTATGTATTAGAGTATCGCAAACCGTTTCGCGATAGCCTGAAAATCAAAGTCATTACATACGAAACAGCACAAACTCAATCATTTCGTATGTATTAGAGTGTAGCAAACCGTTTTGCGATAGCCTGAAAATCGAAGTCATTACATACGAAACAGCACAAACTCAATCATTTCGTATGTATTAGAGTGTGATATACCGTCCGCCTCGAACCCTTCTGAAATATGCCAAAAGTTGAAATTGGTGATAAAATCACCAGTTTTCTCCGCTTATTCGGTATATGCACTTTACTAACTTTTTCGCGCAAATCCCGCACCAATATAATCAATCAAACGTTCCATTTCGTCAGTATCCTCCGATATGCGACTTCATCGTATACGGCAAAAAATTAAGAATCTCCTTTGGCGTACTTGGGGAGATAGAATTGCCACTATGCATCGCGTCATAGTCTTTTAGAGGTAGTTTTAGATTATCTCACGTAATTACATGATTCATCCCTTTCACGAAAAATGACAAAGATCAAAAAAACGAATGCCAGGATGATATGACTTTGCTAAATGATTTTCATTTTCTGTATTTAGGGTTTCATATTCATCTACTATTGCTTATAATATCCGTAGAACAGATTCAGGGAGGCGATATTTTGGCGGCCGTACATGCTTTTCGAGGTGGGGTTCACCCGAAACACAATAAAAACACGGATGTTTTGCCTTCTATTAAGCTAGATGATTTTCATGAAGTCGAGATATTATTGCATCAGCATATAGGTCCCCCCTGTCGCTCTGTCGTCAAACCGGGGGACTATGTTTATGTCGGTACTTTAGTCGGTGCTGCCGATCATCCGATGGCGGTTCCCATTCACTCAAGCGTATCAGGAACCGTTCGAGAGATACACTATGTCGTTTCTCCGAACGGTAATCCGATAGAAGCGGTTCGTATCGAGTCTGACGCCAAATTTCGTGTCGACCCGGCGATTTCTCCGCCGCATGTCGAAACTAAGCAAGATTTTCTTGATATGGTTCGCGCATCCGGAATGGTTGGTTTAGGGGGAGCAGCGTTTCCTACTCACATAAAGCTTAACCCGCCTAAGGGCAAGGAGCCTGACGTCTTATTGATAAATGCCGCGGAGTGCGAGCCATACATTACGTCGGACTATCGCCAAATGAGTGAGCACCCGGATGAAATTGTCGACGGTATTCTCGAGATTATGCGATGGCTCAATATTCCAAAGGCTATTATCGGTTTTGAGGATAACAAACCCTTGGTTCATCGTATCTTTACACACGAAATCGCTAAACGAGTTTATAAGACCGGCGCCAAACTACCTATCGATGTGCGTTCTCTGAAGACAATCTACCCTCAGGGAGCAGAAAAAATGCTGATTTATTCATTGACCAAGCGACGCGTGCCGCCGGGCAAATTGCCTCACGATGTTGGGGTTTTAGTTTTGAACGTTTCGACTGTTCGATTCCTCGGCTACTACATGCGCCACGGCATCCCGCTGACCCGTCGCAGAATTACGCTTGATGGTAGTGCGCTCAACGCGCCGGGCAATTTTAATGTTCCGATCGGCGCTCGCATCAAAGACCTCATCGATGCCGCCGGAGGTACGTGTGAGGAGCCCCAAAAGATTATAATGGGCGGCGCAATGATGGGCGTAGCCCTGGACCGTATTGATTGCGGTATTATCAAGGCCAACAATGCGATATTGGTTTTCGGAAGTAAAGAAGCCAAGATACCTGCCGAGTCACCGTGCATCCGGTGTGGCCGCTGTGTCGCAGTTTGCCCAATGGGCTTGATGCCAACCGGCATTGACGTTTCAACCAGAAGTCGCGACGTCGAAGGGCTTGAGTTCTTTCGAGTAATGGACTGTATTGAGTGTGGATGTTGCACATATTCCTGCCCGTCCAAACGTTTTTTGACTCAGAGCATCAAAAACGGCAAAGTTCTTGTCAGAGCCGAGTTAACTCGTCGAGCAAACGAGAAAAAACTCCTTGAAGAATCCGAGAAAAAAGCCAGCGGAAAGGAGGTGCCGTCTGACTTAAAGTGACCTTGTTTTTGCAAGGGTCTTAAGACGGTATTCTTTGTTGATGAAATTACAGGTATCTAATTCTCCACACGTTCGAGATGATATTACTACTTCTTCTATTATGCGTGATGTTGTCATCGCGCTAATGCCCGCCACTGTTTTTTCCGGATATATGTTCGGATTGCGAGCGATACTCATGGTTCTCGTTTCTGTTCTCTCATGTCTCGTGTTTGAATATGTGAGCCGCAAAATAATGAAGCGCAACAACACGCTCTATGATATGTCTGCCTTGGTCACAGGTATTTTATTAGCGCTCAACATGCCGGCGAACCTTCCCTTCTATATGTTAATTCTCGCTGCATTTTTTGCCATTGTCGTCGTTAAGCAATTTTTCGGCGGTTTAGGCAATAACTTTGTCAATCCGGCTATTGCCGCCAGAATCTTTTTGGTTATTTCCTTTCCGAAATACATGTCTACATGGACAGTTCGTTCCGGAACTTTCAATTTTTTCGATTCATTGAAAGGGGCCGATCTTGTATCATCAGCGACGCCCCTGGCCGGAATGGCCGATCTGGTATCTTCAGCGACGCCCGCCATGGACGTGTCCAGCCTTGTTATCGGACACAAAGACGATCTTCCATCATTGCTTTCGATGTTTCTCGGCGAACGGGCCGGTTCGATCGGTGAAGTCAGTATCCTGGCACTGTTGATCGGTGCAGCATATCTGTTTGCCCGCAAGGTGATCACTCCTGCCATCCCGGTTGCTTATCTCGGTAGTTTCACACTGTTGGTCTTGCTCTTTGGTCACTCACCGATCTATGATGTTCTTTCTTCTGACACATTTTCCTGGTCCCTTTTAGCGAATGCTTTTTATGAACCCGCTTACATGCTATGTTCCGGAGGCATTGTTTTGGGTGCCTTCTTTATGGCAACGGATTATGTCACCTCTCCTCTGACGAATAAAGGCCGAGTCATATTTGGAATAGGATGTGGTTTACTGACCTTTCTCATGCGATATTACTCGAACATGCCGGGCGGCGTATCGTTTGCCATTATATTAATGAATATTCTCACGCCGCATATCGACCGCGTCACGATGAAAAAACCGTTTGGAGGTCTGGCCCATGAACGCCGTTAAGCGCTTATCCCCGGCTGTTAAGCTCGTTATCATCTGCGTCGTGTGTACGCTCTTGCTTTCCGCAACCTACGAGCTCACTCGTGGCCGTATA
The DNA here is from genome assembly GCA_012718915.1 of Clostridiaceae bacterium. Taxonomy (GTDB): domain Bacteria; phylum Bacillota; class Clostridia; order Saccharofermentanales; family Saccharofermentanaceae; genus DUPM01. The sequence continues at coordinate 49,917 of JAAYBI010000006.1, read as the reverse complement.
GAGATGCAATCGCAACAGGCTCAGCGCGAGCGGCTGAGTGTGCTGTTTCTTGATGGAAATCGTTTTGAGGACGTCCCCTTGGACAAGGACATTTCTGGTACCCTAGAAGAACTCGACGCAAAACCGGACTCAATCACTCGCGTATATAATACGAACGATAGTTTGATAGGAACTGCCGTAACCGCGACCACTCAAGGCTATGGCGGTGACGTTATTGTCACGGTTGCTTTTTCCGTCGACGGTTCAATTGTTGGCATTTCTGTTTCTGCCACCGGCGAAACGCCCAACGTCGGTGATAAAGTGAACGGTTCCGTCACCTCGATATCTGTTGAAGAAATTAACGCATACAACGCAACTGATGGCGAGCGGTTTCTCGCCCAGTTTATAAGTGTGCCGCCATTTACCGAAGTATCTTCCGGCAGCGGGGACGTTAATCACGTCGATGTCATATCTCGCGCCACGGTTTCTTCTGAGGCGACAATCAAGGCTTTCAACAAAGCCGTTAAGGCTTTCATCTATATCAACGAAAAAGGAGCAGCCGAAAATGAGTGAAAACATGGCCGACAAGACCTATCTGTCGCCTGAACAGCGTTCCGAGGAAAAGAGGAAGCTAAATGCACCGATGCGCATTCTTCTTGACGGCGTGCTGTTCGAAAACCCGGCATTGCGTCTGATTCTCGGTACTTGCCCGCTTCTCGCGATCACCATATCCGCAAAATCTTCATTTTTTATGGGTCTGGCCGTCATCTTCGTATTGGTCGGTTCCGAATTTATTATTTCTCTTCTCAAAAATATGATTCCCCCAAAGGTCCGTATCCCTGCTTTCATTACCATCATTGCTGCCTTTGTCACAATTGTCGAATTTGTAATTTCTGCATATCTGCCTGCTTTGAACGACTCTCTGAGCATCTATATCCAACTGATCGTCGTCAACTGTGTGGTTCTGGCTCGAGCAGAAGCGTTTGCCAGCAAAAGACCGGCCCATTTCGCCGCATTAGACGGATTTAGCATGGGAGTCGGTTTTATGTTAGCCTTGGTACTCATAGGCTCCATTCGGGAAATTGTCGGTGCCGGTACGATTTTCGATATTGGCATTCCGATATTCGGCAAGACAATATTCGGTGAAGTTATTGAGCCCATCGCCTTTTTTACGTCTTCGCCCGGTGGTTTTTTCGTTTATGGTCTATTAATTTGCCTGTCTCAAGTTGTCATGCGTCAAATAGAAAAGAATCGCAAGCACAAGACAAATGCGCTGAATCAGCCCATTACTTCCGGATCCGGTTGCAGCTCTTGCGGCGCCTGTCCGATGGCCGATCTCAAGGCTGAAAGCGGGGTGAAGTAATTGGTTCAATCGATGATGATTATTTTGTTCTCTGCTATTCTGGTCGAAAACTTCGTGCTTAATAAATTCTTGGGCATCTGCGCATTTCTTGGCGTTTCCAAGAGCATCAAGCCTGCGATGAGTATGAGTGCTGCGGTTATTATCGTTATGTTGGTCTCGACGGCCATCACATGGCCCATTCAATATTACATCCTCGTCCCTCTGAAGATTGAATTCCTTCAAACCATGGTCTTCATCCTAATCATTGCAGCGTTAGTTCAAATGATCGAAATGGTGATAAGAAAGATCTCACCTGCGCTTTACAAAGCATTGGGCATATATTTGCCTTTAATTACAACCAATTGCGCCGTCTTGGGCGCGACGATACTCAACATCACCGCTGATTATTCATTTGCAGAGTCCATGGTCAACTCTTTAGGCGCCGGTATCGGTTTTGGTCTTGCCCTTTTCCTGTTCTCGGGCGTTCGCTCCCGTCTCGAAAAAACCGATGTTCCGGATACTTTGAAGGGCTTACCGATTACGCTTATCGCAGCATCTCTGGTCGCTGTATCTTTTGGTGGATTCGCAGGTATCATCGAGAATCTATTTAAATAATGGTACGGTCGAAACCTGCGACTGTTTTTATTACGAAAACCTACAGAGGAGTCTAAAATGAACACTATCACATTTGCATTGTCAATCACCAAAAACATACTGGTGCCTACGCTGATTATGCTAGGGATATCCTCTGTGCTTGGCGTGCTCATATTGGTCGTATCTCATTTTTTCAGCATCACCCACAACGAAAAACGAGAAGCTCTCCTTGATGCTCTTCCCGGTGCAAATTGCGGTGGTTGCGGATTTGCAGGTTGCGATGCATATGCATCCTACCTGCTGAAGCCCGGTTCAGATACTTCATTGTGTTCAGTCGGCGGTCTGGCTTGCGCAACTGAAATTGCTTCCATTCTAGGCACGGAAGTCAAATCACGCGAACCCAAGGTCGCAGTCGTGCATTGTCAGGGAACCAGAGATCAAACTCAGCCGCGCTTCGAGTACCTTGGAACCCAATCCTGTCATGCTGCACACGGTCTTCTGGGTGGTTTTGGTTCTTGCACATACGGATGTCTCGGATTCGGCGACTGTATTGCGGCCTGCGCATTCGGCGCTATGCACCTTGATAACGGCATAGTCCACATCGATCGGATGGAGTGCACCGGTTGCGGTCAGTGCGTTAAGGTTTGCCCAAAGGCGCTGATCACTCTGATCCCAACACGTTCGACGGTTGAAGTCCGGTGCCGGAACGAGTGGCCGGGAGCTCAAACGCGTAAAAATTGTCATATTGGTTGTATCGGATGCGGAAAATGCGTCCGTGTCTGCCCGAGTTCAGCCATTACCCTAAAAGGCTCTCTTGCAATCATTAACCAAGAACTGTGTATCCATTGTGATGCCTGCGTTAATTCATGCCCGACTAACGCAATCGCTTATCTCCCATTAGGACCGCGACCGGAAAAAACTTAAGCAACAAAACTCCGTAAGGGGAAAAAATCGCTAGGGAAGTATCGCTCACGTTTCCGGTTCACCAAGAACGAAAAAACCGCAAAACCTGCAATTACACACAATATCGCTTGCGCATAGAAGACAAATGTGGTATTCTTTCTTCTGCGCGTTATTTATAATTATAGGAGGTGTTACCATGGCAAAGTGTGACGTCTGTCAGAAAGACACATTTTTCGGCAGGAAGATCAGCATCACCCGTTCGCAGGTTTCTCGTCGAGCACTAGCGAAACAACAACCCAATGTGCGTAACGTGAAGGTGGTCGTTGACGGCACCCCCAAGACGATGCATGTATGTACACGTTGTATGCGTTCCGGCTTAGTGAAGCGTGCTTAATTCATAAGCACTAACGAGTGTACTTGTTTCTTGTTCATCTAACTCATCTCGATATTATCGAGGTGAGTTTTTCATTTGTCATCCGGTATATTGTTGGTATGGATGCGGCATTTTTTCGCACAAAAACCACTATTCATTCGTTAGGTGTTTATTCGAATTCGCTGCGGATAGACTGTTACTTCTCTAAAATACACGACGAACGCTAGTTATACGAGAAATAAGTTTTTCATTATTCGAAAAGGTCTGAAGCCGCAATGTAGTCCTGCTTTGCGATATCATCAGCAACACGCCGCTATCGGTACAAATAGCCATCTCATAATTTTTCACTGAGGGATCTGTCGGGTGACTTAAAAATACAAGGTCTCCGGCTTCGATACTGTCAATCAAAAGATCTCCGGTGACTTCATCATATCGGAGCTCGATTTCTTCACCGGATTCCATCAATCCCGACATCGTCCGTGGCAACTTAACCCCGTTAACCGAGGCTGCGACAAAGGCCAACCCCTCGGTTGATAAGCCTTTACGACTGATGCCATTCTCAAGATAAGTCGAATTGACAAAGCTCAGAACTGAACTCACAAAATAGCGAGTGCTGACCTTTTCAATTTGGTCGATGACACCTAATTCGATGACACCACTGCTGCTGACCCAACCGCTCTTTCCGTCGGGTAGAGCAACGTGATAAACCCCGTCTCTTTTTTGATCGGAATACAAGACCGTGTTCATCATGACTTCAATTTCCAGTGTGCCATTACTCGGATGAGACATAATGTTCTTAGATACATCCGAAACGACTAATCGAAACGGATGCAAATACGGCTCGATCGGATCCATATCTTCGGATAAATCTTCCACGCGGATATACCCGATTAAATTGTCAACAGACTGAACTAAGAGATATCCATTTTTCTCGATGCCATCGTAAAGACGGACCGGTTCATTGTAAAGCAGTTGCGTCAAACGAAGTGATTTGACATCCGGCTTTTCCAATAAATTAGTCACGTACTCATCAACTCGCCGATATTCCGAATTATATACACGTTGAGGCTCATCCAATACCATGACGCTCCGCTCTTCCTCGGTAAGAAGCATGGGCAATATGGTCGGAAGAATCCAGAATAGCAACGCAATAATTAAAAAGAATATAAGCACCGGAAAAAGAATACGCGCCCATTGAATTCGACGCGGCCGGTGAAGATACTCGTCCTCACGATCGAGTTTCCAGACCTCCTGGAGATTCTCTTGCTTGCCGAAGTCACCGGCCAGAGGGGTTATCTTGTCCTCGAGAATCGGCTCATTGCTCGACCCATTTATGTCGCGAAAAAACGAAATGCCTCGAAATTTTCTGCGAAAATATCTGCCTAATCGACTCACAAGAGCTCACCACCCTTGTTAATCGCTATATATTCGATGACACAAACGGCCATCGCCAAGTCACCGTCATGGGTCATACTCACCGAGATACTCTGACCGCCAATTTCTTTAAATACTTTGTAGGCACCGGACGACAGAGATACCGAAGGACGACCGTCTTGTTCCATAACAATCTCGATATCCGTAAACCGCACGCCTTTTTGCCATATTCCGGTTCCCAGAGCCTTGGAAACAGCCTCCTTGGCTGCAAATCGAGCCGCGAGCGATTCCATCATCCCTTTTGCTTTAGACTGACAATGACGCATCTCATCGGAGGTATATATTCTCGACAGAAAATCAGGCCCTCTTCGTTTATAGAGTGCATCAATTCTCGATACTCTTATTGTGTCAATTCCACTGTAAACTGCCAAACTTAACACATCGGCAAAATTGCCTGCTCCTTTCGCCTAGATGCCATCGATTCTTTTCTTTTCGAGTCGGATATCGCGGCCGGGAAACTGGAATTTATAGAAATTACCCACCAAGCGGGAGTAGAGTCTTCCGTCATATCGAGACGCTAAGGCTTTCAGATCCAAGTTCGTCGTAATGATGGTCACTCGTTCATTAATTAAGCGTTCGCCGATGATTTGCAAAAGATCTGCTGTGTTGTTCAATCCGACCGGCTCAACCCCTAACTCATCGATAACCAAGAAATCACTGAGCAAAATTTTATCCCTCAGTCCGGTAATCATCTTGTCGCGTTGAGCATTCGGAGAAAAAGTCCGCTTGATGGTCCGGTATTCATCCATAATGTCCATCATTTCAGGTGCCCTGACCACATATCCCGAAAAGCCGCTTTCAATTAATTCACGAAGCACACAAATGGCCATGAACGTCTTTCCCGTACCCGGCTCTCCCCAAAAAAGCATGTTGGGTACGCGCTGAACACTGACAACATATCTCGCAAAATCATAAATTTGTGCAATTTTCTCTTTTTCGGAAAAATACTTATCCGTAAATGCGGAATAAGATATTCCCGGATAATGATCCAGACCCGATTGTTCAAGATAAAGGGGTACCAACAGATCTCGAACACATTTGCACAAAGTTTTTCCGGTTTCCGGATCGGTCGAAAAACGATTAAGAGGTATACGCTTGAGTCCATTTTCAATATGCGCTTCAGTCACATCCGGATGGTCGGAAATCATCCATCCCTCATCCTCACAGATATCGCAAAAAGGAATCGGCTGATCATAGTCGATTGATATATGATGAATATTCAGATATATATCGCGCTGTCTTTCCAACTCTTGAATTTTAGCGTCCTCAGCGAGTAAATCGCCACCATCCAGAATGACAATCATCTTATTTGCTTTGGCTGTACGGATGCTTCGATCCAGATGCTCAAGGTCTTGATGCAACGCGTAAATCGCTCGCACTCTACTGTCACAGGCGACCTGACTTCTGGCTTTGCGATCAGACAAAATATTATATATATCCGTAGGGATTCGATTCATTTAAGCCTCCGTATCCGAATTCATTGTGCTGTTGCGGATCATTTTTTGCATCAATTGAGCGGGGTTATCCTCGAAAGATTCGAACTCAAGTGCCGAATACTTTGTCTGAACCTCTCCACCGCTTTCCTGCTTCGGTCTGCGCTTGCTCGCCTGATAGTTCTCAAGATTCAACTTCGCTCGCTCGGCCTCAAAAACCTTAGCTTCCTCAAGATTCGTGACTCCCGAGACAAACCACGTCGTCAATTGATCGTTGACTCGCGAAATATTAGGAGATGTGATGTACTCAGATACGCGTCTCATAGCGTAATCAATGACTTCAAATGAATACTTGAATTTCTCGATCCAAGCGCGAATCTTCTCTTCATCGTATTCGGTGAGATTGCGAATATTAAGTTTTCTCGCCACTTTCTTGTAAGTTTGTCTGATAAATTTTTCCGATTCAAGGTAAATCGAAAGATCCTTTCCGGATCTGATATTGTGCGCAAACCAAGTCTCTGCGACCCTTTTCATATATGCAATATTGAGTTTGCCCTTATCCGATAAGTCTTGAATGAGCGCATATACCACGTCTGGTTCAAAATGATATTCAAACAAAAGAACATCAATTTGGCGATACCACGATTGAGACATCGATCCATGAAAAAATGTCTTGGCAATGGATTGAGTTAAATCCTCGAGTTGACGATTTTCCGCGGGTATGTCCGGTGCTTCATGCAAACCTTCGGTGCGTTTTTCACGATCAATGCATGTTTCGATATACGCGTCGACCTCTCGAGCCTTAATATCCAGTAGATAAGCCCGACCTTTCGAATCACGACTGACAAGACCCAGGAATACAAGTTCTCCGATTGCAGATGACATTTTCTCTTCAGATAGAGACAACCTCAACGCAAGATCCTTATCTAATACGCCGGCACCTCGCCCCGTAACCATTGAAATATATAAATAGGCGCGTATAGCCTCGGTTGATAACGTTGACATATAATCAGATATGAATAGATCCGGAATAAGAGTATCTGACAAGAGCAATCTGTCATGTTCCGATTGTGTCACGGGATTGCCCTCCTTTGAAATATTACTGAACAGAAATGTGAAATATACAGGACGTATGACGCATAATTCAAAATATATACATGTTGTTGAAGTTAATCTCGACGGCTCTAATTATATCATCTCAATCACCCCTTTTCCAACGCAACTGATTGATAGGCTCTTATTTACTATCGTGAAAAGTGCTGCCGGTGGCGGTGGTGGTGGTGCTGGTGGTGTTGGTGGCGGCAGTGGTGTAGGTGGTGCTGTTGGTGGCGCGAAACGTTTCGCCTCGCGCAATTACAGACCAAATCTCGCAAAAGCTCCATTTCGTATGTATTAGAGTATGAAAAAGTAGCCGTTCTGAAGCATAAACACATACGAAACAACACAAACCCAGCCGTTTCGTATGTGTTAGAGTGTAGCAAATCGTTTCGCACTAATCAGAATAGCAAAGTAATTACATACGAAACAACACAAACCCAGCCGTTTCGTATGTGTTAGAGTGTGGCAAACCCTCTTGCGTATGTATTAGTTTGTGATACACTCCTAACCTTAATTGGTGGAATGCCCATTCGAATCACACTAAATAAAAAAGAGCCCGGCATAGGCCGGACCCTTTTATGTGTGATTAGGTGTGAACAATATTGGATTAGATGTCTGCAGCCATACGTTGATAAGACGCATACCGCTCCTTAGAGTCTTGATAATTCTTCTCGAAGAGAGCATCAACGACGTCTGCCGGATACTTCTTGTAAAGAGAATTATAGCGAACCTCGCTCTTCAGGAAGGACATGAAATCGCCTGTCGGCTCCTTGGAATCCAGAGTGAAGGGGTTCTTTCCTTCTGCCTTCAGCATCGGATTGAAGCGGTACAGGTGCCAGTATCCGGTTTCAACAGCGAGCTTTTCATGAGACTGCGTCGAACCCATGCCGGTCTTAATGCCGTGGTTGATGCAAGGCGCATAACAGATGATAATTGAAGGACCCGGATAGGCCTCTGCCTCAAGGAAAGCCTTGATCATCTGATTCTGGTTGGCGCCCATCGCAACTTGTGCGACGTATACATAGCCATAGCTCATGGCCATCATGCCGAGATCTTTTTTCTTAATGGACTTGCCGCCGGCAGCAAATTGTGCGACTGCACCGGTCGGAGTCGACTTCGATGCCTGACCGCCGGTATTAGAATACACTTCCGTATCTAGCACAAGAACATTAACGTCCTCTCCGGTTGACAATACGTGATCCAAACCGCCGTAACCGATATCATATGCCCAACCGTCTCCACCGATGATCCATGTCGATCTCTTCGCAAAATAGTCTTCGTTGTCAAGAATCTTCGCGATCATCTGCTTGACGTCTTCGTTAGAACCCTTGTATGCGCGTAGCGCGTTGGCAAGATTGTCGGAAAGCTCACGAGTATTCTCACCGTCATTCATGTTCTCGAGCCATGCACTGGCTGCTGTCTTGACAGAATCGTCTTCAACGGCTTCCACAACGCTCTTCAATTGATCTGCAACACGGTTGCGAAGTTGCTTCGCACCCAAATACATACCCAAACCGTGCTCCGCATTATCTTCAAACAAGGAGTTGCCCCAAGCCGGACCGTAACCCTTCTTGTTGGTGGTGTAAGGCATCGAAGGTGCAGAACCGCCCCAGATAGACGAGCAACCAGTCGCATTGGATACTTGCATTCTGTCGCCGAACAACTGTGTTAAGAGCTTGGCATATGCCGTTTCTCCGCAACCCGCACAAGCGCCGGAGAACTCAAGCAGAGGCTGTTCGAACTGGCTGCCCTTAATGGTCTTCTTGTTGACCGGGTTCTCCTTTGTAGAAAGGGTCAACGCAAATTCCCAGTTATCGGCTTGCTCCATGTTCTCCTTGAGCGGAGCCATGACCAAAGCTTTTTGCTTTGCAGGACATACCGCTGCACATGTACCGCATCCGGTACAATCCAAAGCTGAAACCTGCATACGATACTGATAGGTCTCGTAGCCCTTCATGCCGGTCTTTGTCGCAAACGGAGCCTTTTCGGCTTCTTCTGCGGTTAATAGGAATGGACGAATCGCAGCATGCGGACAAACGAGTGAACACTGATTGCACTGAATACAGTTGTCTTCGATCCAAATCGGAATATCAACGGCAATGCCGCGCTTCTCATACTGAGACGTGCCCTGTGGGAAAGTGCCGTCTTCACGTCCTGCAAAAGCAGAAACCGGCAGACTGTCTCCCTTCTGGGCATTCATAACTTCAACAACATTGCGAATGAAATCCGGAACTTGCTTCTTAGTCTCAACCGTATCAGCCGCATCTGCCCAAGAAGCCGGAACTTTAACTTCGACGACACCTTGAACACCGGCATCAATAGCCGCATAGTTCATCTTAACAATTTCGTCGCCCTTGGCACCGTATGACTTAAGAGCAGCCTTCTTCATGTAGTCGACCGCATCTTCAACCGGAATGATGTTGGCAAGCTTGAAGAACGCCGCCTGACAAATGGTATTGATACGACCACCCAAACCGATCTCCTTAGCCTTCTCGACGGCGTCGATCGTGTAGAATTTGATATTATTCTTCGCAAGGAAACGCTTCATTGAACCCGGAAGATTCTCTTCAAGCTCATCAACAGTCCATTGTGTGTTCAACAAGAACGTGCCACCCGGCTTAAGCGGTGTGAGCATGTCATATTTATCAACATAGGACTGGTTGTGACACGCAACGAAGTCTGCCTTATTAACCAGATACGTTGAGCGAATCGGACTCTTGCCAAATCGCAAGTCAGAAATTGTAACACCACCGGATTTCTTGGAATCATAAGAGAAGTAAGCCTGAGCGTACATGTCCGTATGATCGCCGATAATCTTGATCGAGTTCTTGTTTGCGCCGACCGTACCGTCTGCGCCTAATCCCCAGAAGCGAGCGGCAACCGTGCCGGGAGCGGCAACATCAATGGACTCGTCGATATCGAGTGACAAGTTGGTAACATCGTCCTTAATACCAAGTGTAAATTGACGCTTTGGCTCTTCTTTGCTCAATTCTTTGAATACAGCAAGAATCTGATCCGGAGTTGTATCCTTAGAGCCCAATCCGTATCTTCCGCCAATGACTCTCGGTGCGTTGCAGTTTCCGGCAAACGCGGCGCATACATCCAGGAACAAAGGCTCACCATGAGCACCGGGCTCCTTGGTACGATCCAAGACAGCTACCGACTTAACGGTAGAAGGAAGTGCAGCCAAGAAACGATCCACAGAGAAAGGACGATAGAGGCGAATCTTCAAGAGACCGACCTTTTCACCCTTGGAAACAAGATAGTCCACCGTCTCTTCAGCAGTCTCAACGGCTGAGCCCATTGCGATGATAACGCGCTCGGCATCCGGTGCACCGTAGTAATTGAATAATTTGTAATCCGTACCGCGAATCTCATTGATCTTATCCATGTAGTATTCGACAACTTCAGGAAGTGCGAGATAATAAGGATTAGCCGCCTCACGAGCCTGGAAATAAATATCCGGATTCTGGGCAGTACCGCGAAGCGTCGGATGATTCGGAGATAAAGCGCGCTTTCTGAAAGCGGCTAAAGAATCATAATCGACCAAGGAAGCAAAATCTTCGTAATCGATTACTTTGATCTTTTGGATCTCGTGAGAAGTGCGGAAACCATCAAAAAAGTGAAGAAACGGCACTCGACCTTTGATCGCCGACAAATGAGAAATCGCCGCGAAATCGGCTACTTCCTGAACACTATTGGCGCAAAGCATTGCGAACCCGGTCTGTCGACAAGCCATAACGTCAGCATGGTCTCCGAAAATGCTGAGAGCATGAGCCGCCAGCGCACGAGCCGAAACGTGAAAAACGGTCGGCAAGAGTTCGCCCGAAATCTTGTACATATTAGGAATCATCAGGAGTAATCCCTGAGACGCCGTGTAGGTTGTTGTTAATGCTCCGGTTGCCAATGAACCGTGAACCGTGCCGGCGGCACCACCCTCCGATTGCATCTCGACAACATTTACTGTTTGGCCGAAAATATTCTTTTTGCCCTGTTGCGCCCAGATGTCGGTATAATCCGCCATCGGTGAAGAAGGCGTAATCGGGAAAATACCGGCAACTTCGGTAAATGCATACGATGAATACGCGGCAGCGGTATTGCCGTCCATGGTCATTTTCTTGAGTTCTTTTGCCATCACATTATCTCCTTTTATGTAAAATAGATTATCAAAAAATCGTCCGGCTAAATGAAAATGCATCATCAAGCCGGATATATTATAGCATATGGTGTTGTGAAATTGATGAATAAATGTGTCTGGACGTATAAATTTGAGCAAAACATCGGATTTCGTCGATTGTCACAAATCTCTTCGTTGAAAGACGAAATCTTTATTGTATTTTTTGTCGCGAGCCTTTGCGGCGAACATGATTTTTTGATGATAAACCCCTCTGGTTTGTGATATTATTATGAGCGCAAATAGTTGCTTGTACAATATCTTTTCGTGCAAGCCGGATGTCGCAGTCGCGACAATGATCTTAATTAAGGAGATTCATTATGGCAATTTCTTATCAGGGTCCCGTCGTTCTCATTGTTATGGACGGCATCGGCCTCAACGACCGCCTCGAAGGCAACGCCGTATCGCAGGCCAACAAACCGACTCTCGATTGCTGTTTGGCAAACTACCCCGTTCTCAGGCTCAAGGCACACGGCAAAGCCGTCGGCTTACCAAGTGATGATGACATGGGTAACTCTGAGGTCGGTCACAACGCCATCGGCGCCGGTCAGGTTTATAGCCAGGGTGCAAAACTTGTTACAGAATCATTGGCAACCGGCGCTATGTTTGAAAGTGGCGTATGGAATGAGCTAACTGAAAACGTTTCTAACAAGGGAACACTGCATTTTATCGGCCTCTTGTCCGACGGCAATGTCCATTCTCACATTGATCACTTGATTCTAATGTTGCGACAAGCCAAAAAACAGGGTTTGCAGAGGGCGAGAGTTCATATCCTTCTCGACGGCCGTGATGTCGGAGAGACCAGTGCTTTGCAATACGTTGACCAAATCGAATCCGAATTATCTTCCTTGTCTGACGGCACGGTCGATTATAGGATTGCATCCGGTGGTGGTCGAATGAACATCACCATGGATCGCTACGGCGCGAACTGGAGCATGGTCGAAAGAGGCTGGAAAACTCATGTTCTCGGCCAGGGACGCATGTTTGCATCTGCAACGGAGGCCATCGAAGCTTACAGGGAAGAAATCCCCGGTGTCATCGACCAAGACTTGCCGGCTTTCGTAATATCAGAAAACGGAATGCCCGTCGGAACGATTGAGGACGGCGACAGTGTCATCCTTTTCAATTTTCGCGGCGACCGCGCTCAAGAGTTGACTGCCGCTTTTGAGAAGGGCGAAGAATTTCAAGAGTTTGATAGAGAGCGCGTGCCGAATGTAGCTTTTGCCGGCATGCTCGAATACGACGGGGACCTCCACATTCCCAAAAAATACCTCGTCTCCCCGCCTCTGATTCGTAACACACTCGGAGAGCTTCTTGCAGAAAAGAAAATCCGACAGCTCGCAATCTCCGAAACGCAGAAATTCGGTCATGTCACCTACTTCTTTAATGGCAATCGTTCATCAAAGTTCAGCGATGAATATGAAGAATATATCGAGATTCTTTCGGATGTTGTCCCTTTCGAGCAGCGTCCGTGGATGAAGTCCGCCGAGATTACCGATGTGCTTGTTGATAAAATAATGAATAACACGGCACCTTTCATGCGCGTGAATTTCCCGAACGGCGACATGGTCGGCCATACCGGAATTATTCAGTCAACAATTATCGGTGTTGAAGCAGTCGATATCGCTCTGAAGAGATTACTCCAAGCCATAGATTGTGTCGGCGGTATGGCCATCATCACTGCCGACCACGGCAATGCCGAGGATATGTTTGAACTTGCTAAAGACGGCACACCAGCCAAGGACAAAACAGGTAAAATTAAGGCCAAGACCAGTCACTCATTAAATCCGGTACCTTGTATTTTTTATGATAACACCGATAATAAAGACTCATACAAGGTGATTGATTCTGACGAATACGGACTTGCAAACATTGCCGCAACCATCAGCACGCTTCTCAATGTTGAGCCGATGGACTGCTGGGAGCGCTCGATGATTGAAGTTAAATGATGCCGAATACAGCTCATTAACTGCCCTTACTATTCTATATTTACTGTACTTTTGCGCCCCGTCCAAGGGGCGCTTTTTAATGTAATAGACCGCCCGGAGGGCGGTCTATGTATCGACTGTCGATTATATTATCTTGAGAATAACCACTTACACCCCCGGGTCAGCAGGTGATGCAGTGGCTTCCGTCGGAGCAGCAGGATCAGCAGGCGCAGCAGGATCAGCAGGATCAGCAGGATCCGTCGGCGCAGCATTCGTCGGCGTAGTATCCACTACCGGCGTTGTGTCCGAAGGTACTGTATCAGAAGGTAATGTGGGCGCAGTAGTTATTACAGCACCAGTAGCGGGATCTATTGTCGCTACTGTTCCGTCCGGGTTCAAAACACCCACTAGTACTTTGGCACGAATAACGGGATAGTAGCTGGAAAATGCTTTTTCACGAAGGATTTCATTGCCCTCGGCATCATAATATACTTTATAAGCGGACGCGCTGATACCGTTATGAGAGCCACGCTCTTGGCTCTGAGTCCCGATCGGCTTAGTCGGATCGGCAACGTATTCAACCGAAGTCGGAGCCGACGAAGAATTCACTTCACCGATAAAGTCAATCGTCATACCATCCGGCAGAGCATGACCGAAAATTTCAACGGTAACTTTTTGGTCGGCATAGAAGGCATGAATAGCTATCGGGTACTCCGACGTATTTGTGAATTGGAAATTCGCTCCACCCCATGTGACCGTTGCATCTGTGCCGGTATCAACATAGGTGCTCGGCCAAGAATGTGGCTTTCTCAAATCAACCTGTAAATCAGCCTTTACAACGCTGTGGAATAGCATGGTGTTCGGTTGGCAAATGCCGCCGCCCAATTCCTGTCTGAGTGCACCGTCATAGATGCCACCCGCCTCGCGATAGCCTTTGTCGGCTGTTCTCTTGCCGATGAAATCGTTAAAATTGAATGATTCTCCGGGCTGAAGGACGAGTCCGTCAATTGTCTCGCAAATCAGGCGAATGTTTGTGTTTCGATTGGAATCACTCGTCGTTTTGGAAGACGTAGAAGAAATAAGCCCCATTGAAGACTCCAGATCGGCCTTCGCAGTCGTGGGCTCAATCATCGAAAAACCGACCGTAATGACTTTGTCATATTCCTTATTATCTATTGCCGATTTCACGTCGGCAATCGCAGTCTCAATATCGATATCTATTCCCGGTTGAGATTCCTCGATGACAAACAATAACGTCTCTTTGTCAAAGCCCGTCACTGATGCTTGCATCACTTCCTGCTCTAGAGGCGCCAATATAGTGCCAACAACTTCGCTGACCCCCTCGGTATCGACAGTAAAGGACAATTCGAAATCCTTAGGCTGAGTCTCGAGCAGCAAACACTTTTGGTATCTGTCTACGAGTTGCTGCTCCGCTGTCTGTCCCTCGCCGGTTCTTGCATATCCATATGCATCTTCAACCACTTGTTCGATGTTATGATTCACATCAAAACCAGAAAAATCTAAAGGCAGATTCTCCCCGTCCATCAAGAGCGAAATCTTAATCTCGTCAGGACTTTGAATATTCATACCGCTCAACATGTCAATCGCTTGTTGTTTGGTCATTCCTCCAACGTCGATACCATTGATCTTAATGCCGTTATAAATCAGTTCCGTATTGAGCTTTGACTCCATTTCCTCGACGGTCATCTTAACTACCTTACCATCGGGAGTGACAACACTTTGCTTCTTCTCTGAATTGGTCACAAAATATGCTGTGGCCCCGAGTGCAACAAGTAATACAACAACGACGACCGCAATGATAGCCGTCCTTGCTCCGTTTCCTTTTTTAGATTTTCTTGTCCCGTTTTTCTTCATTCCGATTACCTGTGCGCTGATTTATGTCAACGGTTCATTATTGGGTTCAATTGTGCTAACTAAAAATCTACTATATACAAATACAACTTTCAAGCACAATTGTATCATTTTTTCGAAAGAGCACGCTAAACAGGCTAAATGCCATGAAAATTTTAGCGATATTGTCATATGAAAACACTATACTTTATTTTTTTCGAGAGTATAATACAAAATGTAGGACATCTTCAGGTAATTGACAGCATATGTTGTGAAAGGAATTTTTTAATGGTAACTAAGCTTCATCGCCACATGGGGGCTTTGATTCGTCAGAATGTACTCGCTTCTCTTCCTAAGGACCGGACGATAAGGATTAACCCGTTTTTGTACGCGGTCGGCAATATGTTGCCGGATATCAGCTGGCTACCACTGACGCAACCACACTTCCAATCCAAGTCCAAACCTTTTATGAGCGAATTATTAGACAAGACTATACAGAAGCACCGTCGTCACAGAAATGACGCCTTGTTTGTCTCTCCGATATTTTCTTTGCGTCTGGGTATCTTATCTCATTATTTGTGTGATTATTTTTGCGTGGCTCATCAGGGTAACGGTATCAATGGTGCCAGACATCACTTGAATTACGAGCATTCGATGCGTGATTTTTTCTATGATCATCGCAACGAAATCGAAGCATTGTGTCATTTTGTTCCCACTAAGATTACTTTTGCCGAGAAAGTGGAATCGACAGATGATGTTCTCTATGAATTTAAGAAGTGGCACGAGCTTTATGCTGAGCGCCAATCTCAGTTTATTGACAGTTTCTTGTTCGGAGATCAATTGTCAGACAACCGAGTCGACGCATTTTTGACGGATATCCAGACCGCGATTGCTTGCTGTACTAATCTCATCTATTCATTTGCGGCGACCTCCAATTAGCCCGTATTCTGTATTCTGACTCTCACTGATATAATGTAAAAGAGCCACTCAGCGAGTTGGCTCTTTTTTGTGATTATATGTGACTTCATCTTCGAAATGATTAACGACTCAGCATCGCTTCGACATGAGCCCGGATTACGCTTATTTGTGTATTGAGCACGTTCTCGGTGTCTTTCTTGTCCGTTGCGTATGCGCCAAAATAGACTTTGAGCTTCGGCTCCGTGCCTGAGGGGCGAACACACGCCCAGTCAATACCTTTCTGTCCGCCCAACTCGTAGAGAATAACGTCTGAAGACGGGAGATTAATCGACTCTACGGTTTTGGTTTGATTCCCAAGAATATATCTTGTACTTGTCTTATAGTCGCGAATCGCATGAACGGATACACCGGGAATCAGAGTATCCTTCGATCCGGCGATTGCGGCTTCGGCTTGAAGGCGAAGTGACGACATGGTCGCGGCAATTTTTTCTACGCCTGCTTTGCCTTCCAGAGTAAATGAGACGGCGTCTTCAAATCCATACCCGAAACGCTCATAAAGGTTGTCCAAACGATCCAAGAGGGTTTGTCCTTTTTCAAGCGACTGTGCTGCCATTCCGGCAATAAGCATAGAAGCAACAACGGCGTCCTTGTCACGGACATTCAAACCTGACAAAAATCCATAGCTTTCTTCGAATCCGAACTGGAAGTGCATATCGCCTTCCTCATCGAATATCTTAATTCGTTCGCCGATGAACTTGAATCCGGTCAATACTTCCTGTAGCTCAACGCCATAGTACTCGCAAATCTTCCCTGCCAGGCGACTGGATACAATTGTCGTAACAACGAATGACTTGGGCGGCAGCGTACCGTTATCCTTCTTATAACCCAAAATATAATCCATGAGTAATAATCCGATCTGATTGCCGGACAGCGAACGGTATGTACCATCGCCGGTCTTGTCAAGAACAGCAACACCGACGCGATCACAGTCAGGATCTGTACCGATGACCAATCCGGCGCCGACTTCTCTTGCGAGATTAATACCCATCTGAAGCGCTGCCGGGTCTTCCGGATTAGGCGTCTTAACCGTCGGGAATCTTCCGTCCGGTTGCGATTGAGATTCAACGATATGAATATTCCTGAATCCGACCTCCGAGAGAATTCTTTTGACCGGACGGTATCCGGATCCATGAAGCGGGGTATAAACGATGGACATTTCCGATTGTTTTTCGATTGCCTCACGATCGATGATCAGTTCACATAGCATTTCTGTGTATGCATCGTCAAAAGCCTTGCCGAACATTTCAATTTTTCCGTCTGCAAGAGCCTGTTCAAACGGCATTTCCACTATTGAGCGAATGTCATCGATAGCATTTCTGTAATTCAATATCTGAGTGGCAGCCTCCGGCGGAACCTGTCCGCCATCTTCGCCGTATAGCTTATACCCGTTGTATTTAGGAGGATTATGACTTGCCGTAATCATGATGCCGGCATACGCATTGAAGTAACGTACCGCATAGGATAGCAGCGGCACCGGGCGAAGCTCGTCTGAAAGATAGACTTTGATGCCTTTGTGAGCCAGAAGGCAGGCGGCAGCTGTTGCGAATTCTTTTGAAAAATGCCTTGAGTCATAAGATACGGCTACTCCGCGCTCAGCTGCTTCGGAACCGATGCTGTTGATATAATCAGCAACGCCGGCGGTTACTTTTCTAATTGTGTAAACATTAATCCGGTTGGTTCCCGCGCCGATAATTCCTCTGAGACCACCCGTTCCAAATTCCAAATCGCGATAGAAGCGTTCTTCAATTTCATTAATGTCATCTCGGATTCCAATAAGTTCTTCTCTGGTCTTGTCATCAAAATATGAATCTTCAGCCCATAAGTGATAAGCGGATAAAAAGTCTGACATGATGTTCATCCTCCGGTTATATTTTTGCGTCATCAAGCACATCTGCCCGAGACATCTATCTTCTAAATCGTTCTCTTATGATAATACATTATCTGACATCGGTATAGCCCATTATTCCCCGGACACTGACGTCGCCGGCCGATAAAACATGCACTTGACTGTTGGCATCGCGAACGATAAGTCGCCCTAAAGTGTCAATGTCATAAGCCTTACCGATAATCGGCAAGGCGCCTTCAACGCGAACTTCTCGTCCCAAAGTGACACAGAGCGAGCGATAATCGCAGAGCATTTCTGAGGGCGCTCGCAAAAATTCATCGTATCTTTTCTTAAAAGCAGCCAGTATATCAATTAACAGCAATTCTTTCGTCACATGAGTCACACCCTCTAAGAAAAGGCTGGTTGCTTTCGATTCGATGCTGTCCGGAAAAGCTTTTTGAGATACATTGATACCGCATCCAATGACCGCAAACGATAATCGTTGATCTTCAAAACTGGCCTCGGAAAGAATGCCGCATATCTTTCTGCCGGTTTGAAGCGACACGATATCATTGGGCCACTTGATGGCAGATCCCGTGTATCCGACAGCATCGAAAGCATCGTGAACAGAGAGTGACATAACCAAAGACAACAGCCCGAGATTTTCGGCATTTGTCTCCGGGCGAACCAGTATCGAAAACCAAAGCCCGTCCGCGTGATCTGAAAGCCAATCGTTTCCGCGGCGACCTCTCCCCTGTTGTTGGACCAGCGCCCCAACGACCAACCCCTCTTGCGCGCCTTCTCGACCCAGCTCACGGCATACTGCATTCGTTGAATCCACTCGATCGAAATACTTGACTTTAAAAAAGGCATCGCCTTGCCCGGACAGAATCGTATTAACCCGGTATTCTATTGCCTCGTGAGTGTCCATGTATCGATATCCCTTATTCGTGACGGCCTCAATCGGATATCCTTTTTCACGCAAGTGTCGTATTTTCTTCCACACGGCCGCCCGGGAACACCCCAGCAAATTCGCTAAGCTTTCTCCGCTGACAAATTGTCCGCTATGATCGGAAAGAATATGAACGATATCACTTTCTTGAATCACTTTTACTCTTCCTTATCTCAGAAAAGACGGCCAAAAGAATGAAACCCAAAATGCCGCATGCACTCAATACTGCTCCCTGACGCAACCCCGGCGCCCGAAACGAAAGGTGAACTTCGTGGGTTCCTTCCGGGAGGTCAAATGCGATAAATGCGGATTGGTAATCCCGAATCGGCGCTTTTTCTCCGTCAATGGTCAACGTCCATCCCTTTTCATATGGAATCGTCGAAATATAAATCATACCCTCATAACCATTCAAAGTCGCCCGGATATCCCCATCCTGAACTCTGATTGTATCAGGTGTCATCAGCGATCTCAATGATTCGGAGCGGTCAATAAATGCCTCCGGGTCCGCATGATAAAAATACACCTCGGAAAAATTGAAAATATCGGTGTCTCTCTGACCCTGAATTCGAACGCGGATTGTCTCACCGGCATTGAAGCGTCCAAGACATAGAATCTTTGGATAATACGAATCGCTTGTTTGCATTATTTCTTTATCATTAACAAATATAATAATGTCCGGCGATACTCTTGGGCACGCGGCCTGCATATAAAGAATGTCACTAGACTCTACCTCTACTAGATACTCCAGAGCCATAATGTCATTGTCGCTGATTCTGAGATAGTTGACACGCGTCTCTTTCTCAATGTCCAGCGCCTGAAAATCAGAACGATTGAAAGAAAAGCTCGCTTTTTGCTCTTTAGGGCTAAATTCTTTTGACTCAATCGCATTGTAACTATTTGGCCCGGTTGCTTTTGCCGGATAGTATATGGCTGAAGAATTTGTTTGACTCGAAGAGTTATCTCCGATCAGCGAATCAAACCAAGCATTTTGAAACTCAAAAGGGTTGTTGTCACTGCCTTCTTTCTCAAGTTGATAGAAATCAAAGTTCATAGCATTTTCGTCCACAACAAACATCAATGGAAATGCATATTGATTTTCGTACATCGAGAACCCCATTGAACGATTCTCATATGCCGACACGGCATCCGTAAACGCGGCTCTGTCAGAAATCAGATATCGCATGCCAAAAAACGAATCAATCAGGCCGGTACTATAATTTTGCTTTGCATAAAAGAAGTTGTAATTGACATCCGCTCCGAGTTGCTTCATGAATCGAAATGCGCTCTTGTTAGACATCGAATAGAAGGCCGACGTCCCCGAGTGACCAAACAAGGCACCGCTGTTGATTGTGCTGAAAGAACATTCAGAGTGATCTTTTTGCATAAAAGTGTCCATCCGATAAAATGTATCGGCATCGGTTACTTTCTCTGCTTGATCATATAATTCTCGAATCGCTAAATAGTCTGACGCATATTCGGAAACTAAAATTTTCGACTTGCCTAATGCTTCTACACGAATCGTCAAGGGTGCCAATATTGTCACTTCAATCACGACTATCGAAACCAGTGCAAAAACGGCATATTTCCGGAGGCCGATAACGGAAGCATGCCAATCTTGAAGCGTATCTGCCCATATAAGTATTAAGAGAATCATGCCAATCAGCAAATTGATGTAAAATAAAACACCCTCTGTTCTGAAGGACCCGATAGTGCTTGAGATGACGATGATCCCCAAAAATATGAAGCCCGCGATGCGAAAATGTTTGCCCCTTAATGCAATGCGTGTCATAAACGTATCGTAAGCTAACCCAATAATAAATATGACCGCAACAAAGGCATATCTGTAGGTAAACCAATTGGGCGAATCAAAAAGATGCCATACAGAATCCAGCGCACTGATTTGAAAAGAAAGAAAGAAGAAAATCAACACGGACATCGAGACATATTTGCTCTTTCGAGATATTTTCGGATGCAAAAAATAGAGAATAAGCAACAATATGCAGATGATTCCACAATAAATAAGAGGCATATTTGCGCTCAAGTCTCTATATGAACCCATGAAGATCTGATCAAAGATAGCGAGTGGAGAAAAACGGACTGCTCTGCCGGGAGCGGAATCAACCACATCCTTGTTCCCGATGGTATCCAATCCTGCCGGAAGTAAAACGGCAGCACTGATCATCGCGGCCAACAATGCACAACCCACGTACCGAGTGGCTGATTTTATAGTTGATTCCGAAAATTTATTATGAATATCGACAGATGGATCTTCCGACGAATTGGGAATCCATTTTCCCTCGATTCGTCTTGCAATCAGATAAATAAACGAAAATATGCCGGCCATGTAAGCGATATAATAACCGGACAGAAACATCAAAGAAAGAACCACCACCAAAGCCTTCCAACGGCGGGGTTTGCGCAAATATCTTTCGATACAGGCCAACAATAAAGGCAGAAGCAAAAAACCGTCCATCCACATAAGATTGAAGGAATATACGAGCGCATACGCTGAAAAAACATACAACAAGGAGAACACGACGCTCCACTTGCTGCTATCCTGTCGTCGCTCACACAAAAAGTGTGCCATAAACGATCCGGCAAAAGACATCTTTAATAAGATAATTATCGTTATCGCCTGACTGACATGAGAAGCCGGAAACAGGAGCGTCAATAAATTGAAAGGACTTGAGAGATAATATGCAAAAATACCCCATGCATTTTTGCCTAAACCGTACTGAAACGAATAGGAATTCAGGTTGCCTTCAAGGATATTCGATCTTAATAATGTAAGAAATGGCGCGTACTGAACTTTCAAATCGGAGATCCAAATCGCAGAAGGACCAAACGGTGCATACCCATAAATAGCGAACATCAACACTGTCGCGAAGAAGGATGCAAAAAAGGCAAAAACAGGAATCGGAAATCGACGTCTATTTTTCTTCTCGAGCTCAAGATGGTCCTTGATGTACATAATTCCTCCGGGATTAGAAGATAAATGAATGATAACATATTTTACTCTGTTTGTTGTATACTGATTGAAACCGGTCTCTGGAACGCCCTGTTTCAGGCATCTTACTAATATATTAACCGGCTTCGGAGGCAGTTCAATATGCGAATCAGTCTGGTCATCCCATGCTATAACGAGGAACTATCTCTTCCTATTTTGCTCGAATCTCTCGAGAGCGTTCGTTCAGAGTTGTCCGAGTACAACGTAGACTACATTTTCGTCGACGACGGAAGCAAGGATGCCACAACTCAGATTCTTCGAGACGCCGCAGCAAACTACCCGCATCTTCATTACATCTCTTTTTCCAGAAATTTCGGCAAAGAGTCGGCTATGTATGCCGGACTATCCCAAGCAGAAGGCGATTTAGTGGCCATTCTTGACGCAGATATGCAAGATCCTCCGAGCCTGCTTCCGGAAATGGTTCGCATCATCCGCGATGAAGGATTCGAAATGGTCGCGACGAGACGTGTCACTCGAAAAGGAGAGCCGCCGATACGAAGTTTTTTTGCTCGGCAGTTCTATAAGATTATCAATAAGATGAGCGATGTAGAAATCGTTGACGGTGCCAGAGACTTTCGACTGATGAAAAGAGAAGTCGTTGATGCCCTTCTTTCCGTATCCGAGCGCCAGCGATTCTCCAAGGGCATTTTCAGTTGGATTGGTTTCCGAACCTACTGGCTCGAATTTCAAAACGTCCAACGCGCCGCCGGCGAGACTAAATGGTCTTTCTGGAAGCTTTTCAAATATGCAATAGAGGGGATCGTCGCTTTCACAACGGTTCCCCTCAGACTCGCAACCATCACCGGTTTCTGTGTGTCCGGCGCCGCATTTATCTATATGTTGTACTACGTTATTCGAGCCATCATACTCAAAATCTACAATGCCGTTCCCGGTTATCCTTCCCTTTTGGCGATTCTGTTGTTCTTGGGCGGATTAATTCTTCTGGCACAAGGCATCCTCGGCGAATATTTGGCTCGGACTTATATGGAAGTTAAGCATCGGCCGCTATATATCATTCGTGAAAACAGTGCCCATCCTATAAACAGCGCTTGCCGGAATAACACGACGACTTCGGAGCAAAACGACGGTTCGCCAAACCATCATACAACAGACGCAAACATCAATTAAGTTCGACCGTTACCGTCGCAATTTTCTGGTCTGAAAGCGGACGATCCGACCGATTGGTCTCTGTGGCTGCTATGCGATCGACGACATCCATACCTTCAGTTACTTTTCCGAAAGCCGCGTACTGACCGTCAAGATGCGGTGAATCCTTATGCATAATAAAAAACTGACTTCCTGCCGAATCCGGATTCATTGCACGTGCCATCGACAATACTCCTCTGGTGTGAGTCAAATTGTTTGCTACACCGTTGGCACGAAACTCGCCCTTAATCTGATACCCCGGGCCGCCGGTTCCGGTGCCTTGCGGGCATCCGCCCTGAATCATAAATCCCGGAATGACACGGTGGAATATCAGGCCGTCGTAAAACTTCTTCTGAATTAGCGATACAAAATTATCTGTGCTGATCGGCGCGATATCGGGATAGAGTTCTATCTTAATCACATCTCCGTTTTGCATGGTCATGGTGACGATTGGATTTTTCATTTCTTTTTTGCTCGATGCGAACGGATGCACCGAGTCTCCTCCTTTTAATAATTATCCCCGAGTATGCCGGTGCAAAAAGTCATTTCGAATTTGCCACAGCTTCTGCGAAAGATCAACGTAATAGGATTGCGGATTCTCAAATCGCTTCAATGAATCCCATAATGTCTCCTGTTCTTCCTTGCAATACTGTCGAATCTGAGCAAGAGTCGGCCGATCATAGACGCATTTTCCGTTAATAAATACCGGAACCAGAAGACGACGGACTCGGTATCCCTCCAGAGTTTTCCGCTTCCATGTCTGAATCGGATCAAAAATCTCATATGGCTCACCCTCCGGATCCGATTCGCCGGATACAATCAATACATCTGCCATCGCCTTGTTAGTTTCGATATTATAGAAGCGCAGGATTTCTTTGTTACAAGGGTTGGTCACTTTACCGACGTTTTCAGAAATCTTCATCTTGGGCAAGATATGACCGTCCTTCTCGATACCACTGAGCTTATATACACCGCCGAAAACGGGCTCCGCGCGAGATGTGATCAATCTTTCTCCCACACCGAAAAAATCAATTTGAGCCCCTTGGAGCAAGAGATCACGAATTAAATATTCATCGAGAGCATTCGAGGCGGTGATCTTACAGTCATTCATTCCGGCTTTATCGAGAAGCAAGCGCGACCGCTGCGATAAATACGCTAAGTCGCCGCTGTCGATTCGAATCCCCTTCAGGCGCTTTCCCAAGGGCGTCAGAATATCGTTCTGAACTCGAATGGCGTTAGGCACTCCGGATTCAAGAACATTGTAAGTGTCCACTAAAAGCACCGTATCATCCGGAAAGGACGTGGCATAAGATGCAAACGCTTCGTATTCCGTATCAAATAACTGAATCCAGCTGTGCGCCATGGTGCCAAAAACCGGTGCACCGAATTGTTGCCCGGCAATAGTACATGATGTTCCGGCAGCTCCTGCAATATAAGCGGCTCTGGCGCCCAAAACAGCAGCATCGTATCCTTGAGCCCGTCTTGCGCCGAACTCAAAGACTTTTCGATCACCGGCGGCGCGAACAATTCGTGACGCCTTAGTTGCGATCAAACTCTGATGATTGATGGTCGCCAATAGCATCGTCTCAACCATTTGCGCCTGAATTATCGGGCCTCGAACCTTGATAAGCGGCTCGCCGGGAAATACGACGGTACCTTCGGGCACTGCCCAAACATCGCAATTGAAACGGAAGTCTGCCAAATATTCAAGAAATCTTTCGTCAAATGTTTGAAGCATCCTGAGGTATCGAATGTCTTCTGCGGAAAAACGAAGATTCTGCAAATAATCTATCGCTAGCTCAAGTCCGGCACAGATGGCATAGCCGCCTTGTTCCGGCACGCTTCGAAAAAATAAATCAAAGTATGCAATTGTATCTTCGTGGCCACCGTCGAGATAGGCTTTGCCCATTGTCAACTCGTAGAAGTCCGTCAGCATGGTCATATTTGTCTTATCGGTCCACTTCATATGCACTCCGCACTCTTTATAAAGCAAGACCTCGCGCGATGTCGCGCGAGGAATCGCAAGTTATGGAATTTATAGTTATAAATAGTTATTTCCAGGATTTATTACGTCTGGGGAAGATCATCATTCACAAGTTCTTTAAGAGAGGTCGCAAGTCCGGCAAGGCTTTGAATTTCTGACGGAATGATAATCTTCGTTGCTCTGCCATCACCCATTTTTGCCAATGTCTCAAGGCTCTTGATCGCGATCAGGCCTTGATCCGCTCCAACATCTTTAATCATTTGGAGACCTTGTGCCGTCGCTCCCTGTACCTTCAGTATAGCCTCAGCCTGGCCTTCTGCTTCGCGTATCGCTGCTTCCTTTTTAGCTTCAGCCTTAAGAATCTCAGACGCCTTTTGTCCTTCAGCTACACGAATCGCAGCTTCTTTCTCACCTTCAGCACGAAGAATACTCTCACGCTTCTCGCGCTCAGCCTTCATTTGCTTCTCCATCGCGTTTTGAATTTCCTTGGGCGGAATGATGTTTTTCAACTCGACGCGATTGACCTTAATGCCCCACGGGTCGGTTGCCTCATCAAGAATAACACGCATCTTGGTATTAATAAGATCGCGCGAAGTCAGTGTCTGGTCAAGTTCCAAATCACCGATAATATTACGCAAAGTCGTCGCCGATAAATTCTCAATCGCTAATATCGGATTCTCCATGCCATAAGCAAACAGCTTTGCATCAACTATCTGATAGAAAAGGACCGTATCAATTTGCATGGTAACATTATCTTTGGTAATAACGGCTTGCGGCATAAAATCCGCAACCTTCTCTTTCAAAGATACAACTTTAGCAACACGATCAATAAACGGCACCTTCATACGAATACCGGTCTGCCAAGTCTTTTGATAGACGCCCAGTCGCTCAATAACAAAAGTCGTAGCCTGAGGCACAATTCGGATATTTCGAATTAAAATAACCAGAAGGATTAAGAGAACCACCAATGCAGCAACGACGCTGCCTGTACCGGCAAGGATAAATGGAACGTTGAGAGAAAACATAGAACACCTCCGAAATAATTAATGAGATTGACACGAGACCATACTATGAAACTTTACTGACGATAAGCTTTACGCCACGTATTTCTTTGACAAGGATGCGCTGTCCCTTTTCGATTATTGAAAAATCCTCACTAACCGCACTCCAGATTTGACCGCCGACCTTGACTTGGCCGACACCTTCATCCGGGTGGATGTCCTCGATGACAATGCCCTCTCTGCCAATTGCGCGATCCGCGTTGGTCGGCTCCGCCTTTGGTGACAGAGTACCAAACTTTGGCTTGATCAAGAAAATATAAAGTAACAGCAGGAGAACCGAAACTACGATCATTACCGCGGCTTGAACATAAACATTACCGGTCAGAAAACTGACTACTATCGCAGCCAATGCGCCGCCGGCAAACCAGATTGTCGTCAAGCCGAGTGTCAATGCCTCAACCACCAGGAAGACAATCAATAACACTAACCAGACAATCCAAGACGGTATTCCAAAAATCATTGTGACCTCCAAACAAATAGTCGACTTTCATAAACAAGAACCATTTCATTATAAGCCTTTTGCATACGAAAAGAAAACTTTATTGATGTTGTTTTATTAAAAATAATCCTCTATGTCATTGCGTAATTCAAGTTAAACCGGATCAAAAACATCAAGCATGAGTGATTGTATGTCTACTCTATCGTAAAATACTTCATCCAGCATCAATCCGTGAGCGGGCATGGTTTTTCCCGCCCGTCTTCGATCTCTGTTGATAAACAAAGCATCGACGTCGTCAATCGTTAATTTGTTCTGCGACACATAGACCAAAGTCCCTGCGATAATTCGAACCATGTTATACAAAAATGATTCACCGGTAACCATAATCTCGATTTGATTTGTTATCGGCTGCCGCAATACTTCTATGCGATTCACGGTCCGAATCGGGTTTTTATCTAAACCTTCAGAAGCACAGAATGCCGAGAAATCATGTGTTCCGATTATGTGATTGGCGGCCTCTTGCATTCGCTCAACCGACAGTTTAACCGGAACGTGACATGCAGTTCTTCGATATATGCTCGGGCGACATCGCGTATCCGAAATTCTATAGATATATCTCTTGCCCCGCGAATCGAATCGTGCATGAAAATCCTCGTCTACGATTCGAGCCGCGATAACACAGATGTCTTGAGGAAGAAAAGTGTTAAGCGCGAGGGGAATTTTTTCCTCCGGTATACGAAACGGCAAATCCGCATGACTAACGTGTCGTCTTGCATGAACGCCGGCATCCGTCCGACTGCACCCATGAAGGCGGATGGTTTGCTTGTAAATTTTCGACAAGGCCTTTTCCATCTCGCCTTGAACCGTTCTGGCATTGTTTTGGATTTGAAAACCTGAAAAATCGGTGCCGTCAAATTCTATGACAAACAACGTCCGAGTTCCACTTCTTATTTTTGAGGCTTCTGGTTCCACACGATTATCCCTATTGTTTGTCATCATCCCGCAAGATGGTCATCAACACATGATTTTGCCATCATCGCCGCTCCGATGATACCGGCATCATTACCCATTTCTGCCAATTTAATCGTTGTCTTAGGCACGCCGGGACCATAATACGTTTTTGATCGGACTTTTTCACGAACCGGAATCAATAACGCATCGCCCTCATTGCAGACGCCGCCCCCGACCACTAATATCTCCGGCATCAATGCGTTAATCACGTTGGCTAAACCCTCGGAAAGATGCTCCAAGTACTGCTCAACAACGGCGGCAGCAACCTCGTCTCCTAAACGCATCGCTTGAAAAGCAATTTTTGCGTTAACCTTGCCGTTGTTCTCTGCTATCACCTGATTAATCTTTGAATCCTTGTGTGCCGCCGCAGCTTCTTTGGTCATTCGAATCAAGCCGGTTGCAGACGCATACGACTCAAAACATCCGTTTCGACCACATCCGCAAGGCACGCCACCAACGACAATGACGGAATGTCCGAATTCTGATCCTGCCTGATTAAACCCGGAATAAATTCTTCTGTTAATAATAATACCGGCGCCGACGCCCGTACCAAGTGTCACCGTAACTGAATGCGCAGCTTCCTTGGCAGCGCCGGCAACACTTTCCGCCATCGCTGCGCAATTCGCGTCATTTTCGATATAGACCGGTTTCTGAATCATCTCTCCGATAATCTCACGCAACGGTGCATCGCGAAACGGTAGGTTGCTGGAATATACCAGTGTACCTTTTTGGTTATTCGGAGTACCCGGTGATCCGATGCCGACAGCAAGTATATCATCTACGTTCAGACCGGATTGAGCTGCCACGTCCAAGGCCAACTGCCCCATATCTCGAACGATTTCTTCCATCGTCCGTTTGGCGCCGGTTTTTACACTGTGCTTGCACAGAATTTTACCGTCCTGATCCACTACGCCTGCCTTGATATTTGTCCCGCCTAAATCAATACCGATGTAACCCTTCATGTTGAACTCCTGCTCCTTACACTTAGCGCGTAACGTTTTACTCTAACAAGAGAAATTTTAGCCTATTTCAAGTAAAATTTCTACAATAACCGGAACAAATGCGATGATTCCCAGCAAAACGAGCCATAAATAATCCGAAGTTCTCATTTTAAGCGGATTGAGCTTCGTTCTTCCTTCTCCGCCACGATAGCAACGGGCTTCCATCGCAATCGCAAGTTCTTCCGCGCGCTTGAAGGCACTAACAAAAAGAGGCACTAAAACGGACGCATATCCCTTTGCCCTAACGAATATATTGCCGGTGTCATACTCGGCTCCCCTAGAGGCCTGTGCCTTCATAATTTTATCCGTTTCTTCAACTAAAGTCGGAATAAATCGAAGCGCTATGGACATCATCATTGCCATCTCATGGACCGGTACTCGAATCTTTTTTAGAGGGGCGAAAAGCGACTCCAAACCATCTGCCATTTTGAGCGGCGTTGTCGTCAGTGAAAGAAGCAAGGTCGTACTGACAATCAGCAAAAACAGCCGTAATGTCATTACCGAAGCTCTTTCCAGACCATAATCCGTTATTCGAACAATCCAAAACCGCAAAATAGTACGGCCATCTCGCATGGTCAGTAGATTGATGACAAAGACAAAAAGCATCAGGAAAATAATGGGTCGAACCGATCGAATAATCACTCGAAACGGAATTCTTGAAAGCACCACCAATCCCAGAACCACAATGAATGACGCAAGAATACCTTCCGGTTTTGAAATCATAAAAACGCCGGTCATATAGACCGCGAACAATATAAGCTTTACTCTGGGGTCCATCCGATGTAAAGTTGATTCCGCATCGTAATATCGTCCGATCGAGATATCCTTAAGCATGTGCGCCTCCGTCCGGCTCGGGAGTCTGCATATCGCGCAATGCACTTGCCGCACGAATCAGCTCTTCTGTCGCAGACTCTAAATCGAATACCACAGGATTCACATTGATATCCAGCGCATTCTTAAACGCAAGCATCAATCGAACGATCTCAGGTAAATCCAATCCGATTCGTTCAATTTCCGGCATATCCGAAAAAAGCGCCTCTGGGGAATTGATGCATTGCAATTGACCATTTGACAGTACAAGAATTCGATCTGAATATAAGGCCGCTTCATCCATGTTGTGCGACACTATAATGATTGTCTTTCCGATTTTTTTCAGCTCATTAATATACTCAAAAACAGCACGTCTTCCGACCGGATCAAGTCCGGCCGCCGGTTCATCCAATATCAGCACATCCGGATCGGATGCAATAACACCAGCCAACGCAACGCGGCGCTTTTGTCCGCCGGACAATTCGAACGGTGATCTCTCGAGTATGGTCTCATCCAAGCCGACCAAATCTATGGCTCGGCGAACTCTATTCGGAATACTGTCCGGATCAAGACCCAATTTGCGGGGCCCGAAGGCAATATCCTTTTCTACCGTTTCTTCGAAAAGCTGATGTTCCGGATATTGAAACAATAAGCCGACCGTTTTTCTTATCTGTCGAACATCGGAATTCCTCTTGGTATCATAAACGCGGTCGCCTGACGCAGAGCGAACCAATACAGAACCGGATTGCGGCCTGACGATACCATTGAGATGAGATATTAATGTTGTCTTTCCAGAACCGCTGTGTCCGATTACCGAAAGTATTTCGCCGCGACGCACTTCAAACGAAACATCGGATATCGCATTTCCAGTCCGCTCCTCATAAGCATGAGACAAGTGAGATACCTCAATCAGAATGCTTGTATTCATTCTGTCTTGGTCAACCTGAGCCGGCTCGTCTTGGTGGAAAACCGTTCCGATATCTTCGCTTGGATGAGATGTCAACTGCAACACTTGTCGATTATCGGAAATCAATTTAGGATCCTGAAGTCTAGGTGCGTGTGTTATAAGCATATGAGAAACCGCATCAACTGCCGCATCAAGTGACGTCAAATATTCTTCGCGACACTCTAGTCCCAACCGACGACATATGGAGAAGGCTAAGCGGACATAAATCGGAACGTCAAGCCCTAAATCAACCAACTCGGCTTGTCTCAGAAAAATACGAGACGGCTTATCATCCATTACAATAACGCCTTTATTCATCACCAAAATACGATCCGTACGGCCGGCCTCTGTCATATCATGCGTAATATGAAATACGGTCATACCATGATCCCGTCTAAGACGTTCAATTAGTAATAGAAATTCATTGCGACTGATTGGATCCAGCATGGCTGTTGATTCATCCAAAATTAATATCTCAGGCATCATTGCGAGAATACCCGCAATCGCTAATTTTTGCTTCTGCCCCCCCGAAAGAGAACTTGGTGCACGTTTAGCAAGATCACTTAATCCCACATAGGACAAAGCCCGATCAACTCGAAGCCTGATTTCGGAAGAATCGATGCCTAAGTTTTCGGGGCCGAACGCAACATCTTCTTCAACAGACGTGCCAACAATCTGGTTGTCCGGATTTTGGAAAACCATGCCGCAACGCTTGCGAATATCCCAGAAGTGATTATCATCATCGGTTTGTATTCCAAAAACTACGACGTGCCCGGATTCCGGCACTTCCAATACGTTGATGAGCTTAGCTAATGTGGATTTCCCAGACCCATTTCTTCCGATAACCGCAACATACTCCCCACGCGTCACCGAAAAACTTACATCTGTAAGTGCATGAATCTTCCTTCCTTCCGGCAAGGAATATACATATCGAACACTGCGTGCATTAACAATAGTCTCAGGCCCATCAAGGTCCGATATTGTCTTGGTTTCAGTATGATCTGTAGTGCCTTGGTTCATCCTGTTTACCTGTCCCAACAATTAATTGCAGATACTTATCTGATGTAAAGAAAAAGGCTCGGCACGCCTATACGCACCGAGCCTCATAACATTGACGTAACAGTACGCTTCTTAAACCAACTCAATCTGAGCCATTTCGGAAGCATCTCCGCGTCTGGTACCCAACTTAATGATGCGGGTATATCCACCCTGACGACCGGCGAATCTCGGTGCAATCTCATCAAAAAGCTTGTTGGCCGGGTTCACGGTATTGCCCTCTTCATCATGGGACTTACGTAGCCAACGCATCATGTTCTTGCGAGCCGCCAAACGGGAAGCCGCATCGACCTGAACCGCCTTCTTTTTGACTTCACGATCAACAACATCAAACACGTTTCCGTTCTTGGATGTCTTCGAGACAAGAACCTTCTTGCCCTTGGAATCCAACTTGGCAGCAGAATAAGTGACTTCTTTAGAAGTAAAGTTGTCCTTCTCTCTGATGGCCTGGGAGATAAGTTTTTCGCTGATTTTCTGAATTTCCTTGGCACGAGCGACAGTCGTCACGACCTTACCGTTCATAATAAGAGCGGTTGTCAGGTTCTTGAGAATTGCCATACGCTGATCATGTGCACGACCAAGTCTTCTATTTGCTGGCATTGGTTTAACCTCCTATGTGTTCAAGATATTGCAACAAACGAATCACTCTTCGCTGGTTGCCAGAGACAGCTCCATTTCCTCGAGCTTTAAAATAACTTCTTCCAAAGATTTCTTGCCTAAGTTTCTAACCTTCATCATGTCATCTTCCGAACGTGCAACCAAATCACCGATGGTGTTGATGCCGGCTCTCTTGAGACAATTGAATGTACGAACCGAGAACTCCAAATCTTCGATTGCAATATCGTGCTTGGTATTCTTGTTTGGATCTTCATCCGCATCTCTGAAATTCAGAGAACTGCTCTGACCCGTCAAGGCAACAAACAAGCCCAAATGTTCACACAATATTGACGCTGCAGAGGATAAAGACTCTTCCGGCAAAATCGTGCCGTCTGTCCATACCTCAAGAGTCAAACTATCAAAGTCAGTGCGCTCACCTACACGCGTATTCTCAACCGAATACTTCGCCTTGCGAACAGGAGTGAAAATCGAGTCGACCGCAATCACACCAATGGTCTGGGTAGCAGGCTTGTTCTGCTCAGCGGTTGAATATCCGCGTCCTTGACTGATGGTCAATTCCATGAAAAGACGACCTGAGCCATTAAGTGTAGCAATAACGTGATTCGGATTTTTGATCTCCACCTCTTCGTCATGAACGATATCGCCGGCAGTGATAACACCGGTGCGACCCTCGTCCGTGCTGACATAGACGGTTTTTGGCGTGTCGCAATGCAACTTGGCACGAATGCCTTTAACGTTGAGGATGATCTCAGTCATATCCTCAACAACGCCGGGAATAGTAGAGAACTCATGATACACGCCCTCGACTCGGATGGCGGTCACCGCAGCTCCCGTCAAAGACGATAACAACACGCGGCGCAATGAATTTCCTAAAGTCGTGCCATATCCACGCTCAAGCGGAGCAATGACAAACTTACCGTAGGCATCCTTTTCATTCGTTTCTACACACTCTATGACCGGTTTCATGATATCCATCATTTGATTATTTCCTCCTTGCGTAGCTGACGTACTAGGTCACGGCGAATTACTTCGAGTAAAGCTCGACGATCAACGTCTCCTTGACCTCAAGATCAACATCCTCACGACTCGGAATCTGAACCACCTTGCCGGTCATCGTCTCTTCGTCAAAGCTGAGCCAAGCCGGAACCGGACGAGCCGAAGCCTTTGACTCGAATTGAGGAGATTTGCGCGAAGATGCCCGAACTGTGATGACATCGCCTGCTTTAAGGCAAACCGAAGGAATATCGATCTTTTTGCCATTTACGAGGAAATGTCCGTGTGTAACCATTTGACGAGCTTGTGCTCTGGAAGAACCCAACCCTAATCGGTAGATGACATTATCCATACGGGTCTCGAGGAGAATCAGGAGGTTTTCACCAGCCTTGCCATCCATGCGGGCCGCACGATCAAAAGTCAATCTGAACTGCGACTCAAGAACACCATAAAAGCGCTTTGCTTTCTGCTTCTCGCGGAGCTGCAGTCCGTATTCCGAAATCTTTCTTCTGCCTTGTCCGTGCTGGCCCGGGACAGTCTGTCTGCGGGATAGAGCACACTTGTTTGTATAGCATCGCTCACCTTTGAGAAAAAGCTTATCGCCCTCTCTACGGCACAGGCGGCAGGATGCATCTGTATATCTAGCCATTTCTTATACCTCCGTAATCAGACTCTTCTTCTCTTAGGCGGTCTGCAACCATTGTGAGGAACAGGGGTCACGTCTTTGATCATGGTGACGTCCAGTCCTGCAGTTTGCAACGCACGAATGGCCGACTCACGACCTGCTCCGGGTCCCTTAACGAAGACCTCAACAGTACGCATGCCATGATCAACAGCCTTCTTACCGGCGTCTTCAGCAGCCATCTGTGCTGCGAACGGCGTTCCCTTACGGGAGCCTTTCATGCCCATTTCGCCGGCGGATGCCCACGAAATAGCATTGCCCTGAGGGTCGGTAATCGTTACGATAGTATTATTGAACGTAGAATGAATGTGCGCATGACCACGATCAATGTTCTTGCGCTCTCTTTTCTTCGGCCGTCCGACCGTCTTTTTAGTGACTTTTGCCATGATGCCCCTCCTTACTTCTTCTTACCAGCCATGGTACGCTTCGGTCCCTTGCGGGTACGTGCATTGGTCTTTGTACGCTGGCCGCGAACAGGAAGGCCCATTCTGTGACGACGACCGCGGAAGCAGCCGATCTCTGTGAGTCTCTTGATGTTCAGTGAAATCTCTCTTCTGAGATCACCCTCAACGTTATAATTGTTTTCGATTTGATCACGAATCTTCGCGACATCGTCCTCTGAAAGGTCTTTAACGCGGGTATCCGGATCAATTGAAGTGTCGCGCAAAATGCGCTCGGAAGAATTCTTTCCGATGCCGTAAATGTAAGTCAGGGCAATCTCTACCCGCTTATCGTTAGGCAAATCCACACCGGCAATACGTGCCATTTTTGCACCTCCGTGAATGAGTGATAATTTGTTATTGATCTGTACTGAATATATATAACACGCGGTGCGAAGAACTCTCGACATTAACGAAAGCAGCCGCCTTCACAAGTGCATGTAATATCCAAAAAATAAGCTAATGCAAATGCAGAGCCGAAATTAACCCTGCTTTTGCTTATGCTTGGGGTCGGAGCAAATAACCATTACATTGCCTCTGCGGCGAATAACCTTACATTTTTCGCACATGGGCTTGACCGACGGTCTGACTTTCATCGCTTAATCCTCCCTGATATATCTGTGTTAATAACAGAAAAACTAGCGCCTATTAGGCGCACGCTATAATATAATACCAAAAACCTGCATGATTGCAAGGGCTTTCAGAAAATATTTAACCCGTAATACGCTTTATTTTGCGCGCCAGGTGATACGTCCGCGAGATAAATCATATGGCGACAATTCAAGCGTCACACGATCCCCGGGAAGAATCTTGATATAGTGCTGACGCAGCTTTCCGGAAATGTGCGCCATAACAAGATGACCATTTTCCAACTTCACTCGGAATTTCGCATTCGGAAGTGCGTCTTCAACGATACCTTCGACTTCAATTACATCTTCTTTTGACATTTAGTGTTCTCCTTCTCGATTTTGAGTCCGATATAATATGCATGATACGGAAATGATCAGCTCTCAAGTGTCGTAATGATTGGCCCGTCTTCGGTAATTGCAAACGTATTCTCATAATGAGCAGAGCATCGCCCGTCAGCGGTCGCTATGGTCCATCTGTCTTGCAGCATAACTACTGAAGCTGTGCCCAAGTTTATCATCGGTTCCACAGCAAGTACCATGCCCGGTTGTATTCTCATTCCCCTTCCGGCAGATCCGTAATTCGGAACATCCGGCTCTTCATGAAGATCTTCTCCGATACCGTGTCCGACAAGTTCCCGGACCACACCATACCCGAAGGACTCCGCATGCTTTTGAATTGCTGAGGATATGTCACCGATACGATTACCCGGAACCGCCTTTTCAAACCCCTTCCAGAAACACTCCTCGGTCGTTCGCACTAAGGCCTTAACGTCTTCGGATACCTCGCCGACCAAGAACGTTCTCGCTGCGTCAGCGTGAAAACCCTGAAGCTTTGCACCTACGTCAACACTGACGATATCCCCTTCATTGAGTATGGCGTCTTTCTTCGGAATTCCGTGGACCACATGGTCATTCACCGACGCACAAATCGATGCGGGAAAAGGAGGCGTGCCGTAATTCAGAAACGAAGGTACCGCTCCGTGCTCTGTGATAATCCGATAGGCAATCTGATCCAGATCCCAAGTACTGATGCCGGGGCGAATAGCTTCTCTCATGGCAACAAATACAGCTGCGACAATTTTGCCGGCATCTTTCATTTTTTCGATTTGCTTCGATGACTTCAGTCGAACCATTTAATCTCCTCCAAGGGAATAGCTAGTTGATTATATTTTTGCTTTTCAGCTCATCTTGAATCTGACGCATTGCAAAACCAATACCCATCTCATTGTCGACGGTCATAAGTATACCTTTTCCGGCGTAATAATCAACGAGGGGCTTTGTCTTGCGAGCATATGTCGCCAATCGAGTCAGCACCGTATCAGGCATATCATCCGCACGCTGGACGATGAGACCGTCACAAACGTCGCAGTGATCTTCTTTGAGAGGCGGATTGAATGATATTGAATATGTTGCGCCACATTCTTTACACACTCTTCTGTCTGATATGCGACGAATAATCACCGCATCAGAAACCTGAAGATTGATTACGGCATCTATCTTCTGTCCGGTCAACTGAAGCATTGTCTCAAGCGCCTCAGCTTGCGGTATAGTTCGCGGAAAGCCGTCGAGCATAAAACCGGATAAACAATCTTTATCACTCAACCGGCCCTTGACCATTGCGACCGTGATATCGTCCGGAACAAGATCTCCCTTATCTATGAAAGCTTTTGCTTTTTGACCTAACTCCGTACAGTTTCCGATATTCATACGAAAGAGATCTCCGGTTGAAATGTGAGTCAATCCGAATGATTTATTCAGGGCTTCAGCAACTGTTCCTTTGCCCGAACCCGGCGCACCCAACAAAATAAAGTTCATCTCTATGCTCCTTTCACAATACCGGTACCGAATCAACCGATTATGAATGCAAAGACACGCCGCGCTCTGCGAGACAGAATCGTCTGTCGCAGAATCACGAGCGTGCTGAAAGATCACTTAAGTGTCTTGCAATGTTTCAACCTCTTGAAGAATGCGCTTAGCATCAGTCAAGGAAGCCTTTGTAATGGTGAGTGACCATTTGCGACTCTACTTGCTTGACTAAGTCATTGGCAACGCCGGTCAAAATGAGTACCGAGGTACCTGCAAACCAAACATTCTGAAGCGATGTCAGTTTACCCATCAAAGTCGGAACCAATACGACCATCGCCAAGAATAAACCATCCGCCCAATTCAGCCTGAATGCTGTCTTAGCTATGAAGTCTGAAGTAGGTCTTCCCGGTCTGACACCCGGAATAAACCCGCCGTTCTTCTGCAAGTTGTTCGAAATCTCGATTGGGTTGAACTGGATTGCAGAGTAGAAGAACGTGAATCCGATGATCAGCAGGAAATTGACGACATAATACACCGGACTGGAATCAAAATCACGGAACCATTTGACAATGATATTATTGCTATCCGAAAAGAACATTGTAATGATTGTTGACGGTAAAGCAATCATTGACATCGAGAAGATAACCGGCATAACACCGGATTGATTAACCTTAAGAGGAATGTGACTGCTTTGTCCACCATATACTTTGCGGCCGACGACGCGCTTGGAATACTGAACAGGCAATCGGCGCTCTGCGTTTTGGACGAACACGACAAATACGATAATCGCAACGGAAATCATGGTGACAATCGAAAATACTGCCAGTCCGGCAGCAAAGCCCAAAGCCGCGTTCGATATTTTTCCGGAAATTTCCAGCGCATACTTATACAGGCTCTCTGCCATCGTGGGAATACGAGTCACGATACCGGCAAAGATGAGAAGTGAAATACCATTTCCGATACCTTTGTCGTTAATTCTCTCTCCAAGCCACATAATGAATGCCGTACCGGCTGTAAACGTCATTATAATCAGTACTGCATTAACCGGCTTCGCGATATATCCTGTCATTGCAGAACGAGTCGCATATGTGAAAACCGAAGCTTGCGTTAAGGCCAATACAACCGTAACAACTCTAACAATCTGCTGAATTTTCTTGCGTCCGGTCTCGCCTTCCTTTTGCAAACGCTCAAGAGCAGGAATCGCAACCGTCAACAATTGCATAATAATCGAAGAGTTGATGTAAGGCGTGATACCCATGGCAAAAATCGTTGCAGAATAAAGACCTCCGGCAGATATGATATCCATCAAACTACCGATCTGACCCCAGCCTTTAACGAGTTCATGAAATTTTTCAGCATCCATACCCGGTGTAGGAATCAATCCGCCGATCATATATAACGCCAAGATAAAGAGCGTAAAAAGTAACTTCTTGCGCAACTCCGGCACACGCCAAGCGTTAAACATGGTGTTAAACAAACCCTTCATGTCATACCTCCAGAGCCGACCCACCAGCCTTTTCGATCTTTTCCTTGGCAGATGCCGTAAAAGCGACTGCCTTAACGGTCAACTTCTTTGTCAATTCACCGTCTCCGAGAATCTTGACACCGTCATTGACCTTCGGAATTGAAAGAAGACCGGTGTTGGAGAGAAGTTCTGCATCAACAATTGTGCCGTCTGCAAAGTTATTCAAATCACCAACATTGAGCTCGATATATTGTTCTGCAAAACGCTTGTTATTGAATCCGCGCTTGGGCAAACGTCTGTACAAAGGCATTTGACCACCCTCAAAACCGAGACGAACACCGCCACCGGAACGAGAATTTTGACCCTTATGTCCGCGGCCGGCTGTCTTACCGTTTCCGGATGAATGCCCTCTGCCCTTACGGAACGGCTTAGCGTTGCCAATACCATTCATTTCATTGAGTTTCATGCTCGTTACCTCCGTCAAACTTCTTCACACGTTACGAGGTGAGCCACTTTATGAACCATGCCACGAATAGCATCGTTATCCTTGTGAGTCACACTGTGACCGATTTTGTTCAGTCCCAATGCTTTTACCGTCGCCACGTGATTTTTATTGGCGCTATTGGTGCTTTTCACCAATGTAATCTTTAGATCAGCCATTGTGAAATCCCCCTATCGCAATATTTCTTCAACGGATTTACCGCGAGTTTTCGCGACCTCCTGAAGAGACCTTAAGTTCTTTAATCCTTCAATGGTCGCATTAACCATATTATTCGGATTGTTTGTGCCCAAAGACTTCGTACGAATATCGCGGATACCTGCAAGTTCGCAGACAGCACGAACCGGGCCGCCGGCGATGACACCGGTACCCTCACGAGCCGGCTTCATAACGACTTTACCTGCGCCGAAACGTCCGAGCGTCTCATGAGGAATGGTCGAGCCGCTGATCGGCACGCTTACGATGTTTTTCTTTGCGTCTTCAATACCCTTGCGAATCGCATCCGGGATTTCAGCTGCCTTACCCAGGCCTTTTCCAACATGACCATTCTCATCGCCAACGATGACCAGCGCAGCAAACCGAAAGTTTCTACCGCCCTTAACAGTCTTGGAAACGCGGCCGATATGGATGACTTTTTCTTTAAGTTCTGTTGTATTTGGATCAAAACTCATCTTAATCGTTCCTCCTTATTAGAATGTAAGGCCGGCTTCACGTGCCGCCTCGGCGAGTGTTGCGACGCGACCGTGATAGATATAACCACTTCTGTCGAAAACAACTTCTTTGATGCCCTTTTCGATTGCACGCTCAGCAACGAGCTTGCCAACGGCTTGGGCGCCCTCTTTGGTTGCACCGGACTTAATGTCAGCCATAAGCTCTTTTTCAAGAGTGGATGCGCTTGCTAAAGTGTTTCCGGTGGTATCATCAATGATCTGTGCGTACATTTGCTTGTTGCTGCGGAATACGCAAAGTCTCGGGCGAGCAGGGGTGCCTGCGATTTTCTTACGAACGCGCAAATGCTTTCTCCTGCGGATTTCGTTCTTATCAGGTTTGTTAATCATGCATCTGTCCCCCTTCTCTTACTTTTTAGCTCCGGTCTTGCCTTCTTTGATTCTTACAAACTCGTTCTCATAACGAATGCCCTTGCCCTTATATGCATCCGGGAGTCTGAACGAGCGGATCTTAGCCGCAATTTCACCGACAAGTTGCTTGTCGGCTCCCTTAACGATGATTTTGTTGGCTGCCGGCACGTCGATGGTGATGCCCTTAGGCTCCTCCAATTCGACCGGGTGCGAAAGACCGAGACTCAAGACCAGTTTGTTTCCATTTTTTGCTGCTCTGTAACCGACGCCGACGATATCCAAGTTTTTCGAAAATCCTGTGGATACACCGACCACCATATTATTGATCAGAGAGCGTGTCAGACCGTGAAGTGCTCTGTGCGTTTTATCGTCAGACGGTCTGTCAACGGTAATTGTGTTACCGTCAATTTTGACTGTCATTTCGGGATGCACATTCATGGATAGGGTTGCATCTTTGCCTTTTACGGTAAGTGCAGTTCCTTCTTGTTTGATCTCAACCCCTGCAGGGATTGTGATCGGCATTCTGCCAATTCTGGACATATTGTTACCTCCTGCTCTTTAGATTGCAGCCGCATATGCGACCTTTTCAGAGTGTTTCTTAATGATTTTACCAGACGTAAGCCATAACCTCGCCGCCAACACCGAGCGCGCGAGCCTTTTTGTCTGTCATAATACCCTTTGATGTCGAAACAATGGCGACACCCAAACCGCCGAGAACACTCGGAAGGTTTTCTTTGTCAACATATACTCTCAAGCCGGGCTTGGAGATACGCTTGATGCCTTTGATAACGCTCTTACGAGCAGCATACTTCAAGGTCACTTTGATCATGCCTTGCTTATTGTCTTCCGAACACTCAAAGCGAGCAATGTATCCTTCTTCGAGAAGAATCTGAGCCAATGCTTTTTTGAGATTCGAAGCCGGAATCATAACGGTCGCATGACCTGCGGTACCGGCGTTACGAATTCTTGTCAGCATATCTGCAATTGCATCTGTAATCTGCATACGTTTTCCTCCTTGCTATCGTTTACCAGCTGGCCTTACGGACGCCGGGAATTTGTCCCTTGTAAGCCAAATCACGGAAGCAAAGACGGCAAATACCGTATTTGCGGATATAGGCATGGGGTCTGCCGCAGAGCTTGCAGCGATTATGCTGCCTCGTTGAAAACTTTGGTGCTCTTTGAGCCTTCAGAATCATCGACTTTTTTGCCATTCTATCTATACCTCCTGCTTACTTACGAAACGGCATGCCCATAAGAGTCAGAAGCTCTTTTGCTTCTTCATCTGTGTTTGCCGTTGTGACGATGATAATGTCCATACCACGAATTTTGTCAACTTTATCGTAATCGATTTCCGGGAAAATCAATTGCTCTTTGATTCCCATGGCATAGTTACCATGTCCGTCAAAAGAGTTTCCGTTAACACCGCGGAAGTCGCGAACGCGAGGTAATGATACGCTGATAAGCTTATCGAGGAAGTCATACATTTTCTCGCCGCGCAAGGTGACCTTGCAGCCGATCTTCATGCCTTCTCTTAACTTAAATGCAGCAACAGACTTTGACGCAATGGTTTCAACCGGGCGTTGACCGGAAACAATTGCCATGTCGCGCATCGCATTCTCAAGCGCTTTTGGATTGTCTTTGACTTCACCGACGCCCATGTTGAGAACGATTTTTTCGACACGGGGAATCTGCATCACAGACTTGTAACCGAAAGTTTCGCGCATTGCGGGTGCGATTTCAGATACATACTTTTCTTTTAATCTGGACATTCGTTACTCCCCCTTAACTGCTTTTTTGGTCTTTTCAGCCTTCGGCTTTTCAGCTTTAGCCTTCTCTGCCTTTGCCTTCTCGACCTTGTCAATCTTAGCGCCGCACTTTTTACAAACGCGAGATTTGGTCTTGTCCGCAGCGACTTCCATTCCTACGCGAGTCGGCTTAGCGCACTTAGGGCAAACGAGCATGACATTGGAAGCATCTACAGCTGCCTCACGCTCAATGATGGCGGCAGGCTTATTCTGGCCCTGGCCTTTTTGGTGTTTCTTGACCATATTTACACCGGAAACTACTACGCGACCCGTGGAAGGAACAGCCTTAATGACTTTTCCGGTCTTGCCGCTATCCTTGCCGGTGATGACAATGACATTATCATCGGTCTTGACATGAATTTTGTTAGCCATTTGTCGTCCTCCTTAAAGTACTTCAGGCGCCAGAGATAGAATCTTCATGTAATCCTTGTCTCTGAGCTCTCTTGCGATTGGCCCGAAAATACGGGTTCCGCGCGGGTTTTTGTCTTCTTTGATGATAACAGCAGCGTTTTCGTCAAAACGAATATATGATCCGTCCGGACGTCTGACACCCTTTGTTGTACGAACGATGACCGCACGAACAACATCACCCTTTTTAACCATACCACCCGGGGAAGCCGTCTTGACTGAACAAACGATGACATCGCCGATGCTGGCATATTTTCTGCGGGATCCGCCGAGAACTTTGATGCAAGCCAATTCTTTGGCGCCGGTGTTGTCTGCGGATCTGAGTCTGGATTCAACCTGAATCATGCTTGATTTCCTCCTTTACGTGAAAACCGATATCGGCTACGTACTATTTCGCCTTCTCGACGATCTCAACCAGCCTCCAACGCTTATCGCGCGAAAGCGGGCGTGTTTCCATTACTTTTACCTTGTCGCCGATGCCACATGTATTTTCTTCATCGTGGGCTTTCAGCTTATAGGTTCTCTTCATAATCTTGCTGTACAGCGGATGCTTAACATGCTCGGTAACAGATACGACAATTGTCTTGTCCATTTTGTCGCTCGAAACGATGCCAATTCGTGTCTTTCTGAGGTTACGATCGCTCATTCACTTTTCCCCCTTCACTTATTTGCCTTGAGCTCTTGCTCGCGCATGATGGTCTTAACGCGTGCGATATCCCGACGAACTGCACTGAGGCGTAGGGGGTTCTCGAGCTGATTGGTTGCATGTTGGAATCGGAGTTTAAATAATTCTTCCTTAAGAGCAAGCAATTCCTTT
Organism: Clostridiaceae bacterium; assembly: GCA_012718915.1. GTDB lineage: Bacteria > Bacillota > Clostridia > Saccharofermentanales > Saccharofermentanaceae > DUPM01. The sequence goes on along the minus strand of JAAYBI010000006.1, from coordinate 7,351 downwards.
TGAAGCTCTTCGCCGGACTTCTTGCGGATTTCTTCAACCTTCATTTGCTTCACCCTCCTTTTCCTTCGCAATAAACTTGGTCTTACACGGGAGCTTGTTTCCTGCAAGACGCATCGCTTCGCGAGCAGTCTCTTCCGGAACACCGGCAATTTCAAACAATACTCTGCCGGGCTTTACGACGGCTACCCAATAATCCGGGGATCCTTTACCGGAACCCATTCGAGTCTCAGCCGGCTTGGATGTTACGGGCTTATCAGGGAAAATCTTGATCCAGACTTTACCGCCTCTTTTAACGTAACGATTGATCGCAATACGAGCTGCTTCAATCTGATTGGATGTAATCCAGCAAGGCTCTGTGGAGTAAATACCGTAATCACCATATGCTACGAAATTACCACGAGTTGCTTTTCCCTTCATACGTCCACGCATTTGTTTTCTGTGCTTTACTCTCTTTGGAAGAAGCATTAGACTTCGCCCCCTTCCTCTACTACTTTAACTGTCTTTTTTGCGGTCAAAACTTCTCCGCGACAGACCCAGACTTTTACGCCGATACGACCGTAAGTGGTGTTCGCCTCAGCAAATCCATAATCAATGTCGGAACGAAGAGTCTGAAGAGGGATAGTCCCCTCATGATAATGCTCTGTTCTGGCAATTTCTGCACCGCCGAGACGTCCGGAAACCTGAGTCTTAATACCCTTCGCTCCGGCCTTCATGGTACGTTGCATAGACTGCTTCATCGCACGACGGAAAGAAATTCTTCTCTCAAGCTGTGCAGCAATATTCTCGGCAACAAGCTGGGCAGCAGTATCTGCCGAGCGTACTTCTCTGATATCAACAAAGAAGGTCTTCTTGAATTTTTTGGTGAGCTTGCTCTTCAGGTCCTCAATGCCAGCGCCTTGACGACCGATAATGATACCGGGCTTTGCGGCATTAATGATGATCATTGTGCGATCACTGCCCTTACGCTCGATTTCAATGTTGGTAATGCCCGCGGCAAACAACTCTTTTTTAACGAAATCACGAATCTTTTTATCTTCAACAAGATAATCGCTGAATGTCTTCTTGTCTGCATACCAGCGCGTATCCCAGCCTCTGATGACGCCGACTCGCAAACCGTGTGGGTTAACCTTTTGGCCCATTATCGAAATCCTCCTTAAACTCTTTCTCTGAGCACCAGCGTGACATGGCTGGTTCTCTTCATGATGCTCGAAGCAGATCCTCTTGCGCGAGGTATAAATCTCTTGAGGACCGGGCCCGGGTTAGCATAGGCGTCAGCGACGTACAGTGCGTCACGGCTCAATCCGTTGTTGTTGACTGCATTCGCTTCCGCTGATTTCAGAGCCTTAGTCAAAATCGGAGACGCTGCCTTCGGTGTATACATCAGAATGGCATATGCTTCTTCCAAATCCTTGCCCTTGATGAGATCAATGACGATGCTCACCTTTCTGGGGCTGATACGAACATATTTTGCAATTGCTTTACCGCAATCCTTGCCAATACCTAAAACCTTGCGTTGCTTCTTTGTAAGGAGCTTTAGCTTAGCATTGCGCTTTGCAGGTTTTGCATACATAGCAAGAACTTCTTCGCGGTTTTGCTCAAGATATTCTTTGGTCATGACTTTCTTTTCCACTTTTCATTCCTCCCTTCAACGCGATCTCAATCAGCGGCCACCGGATGATTTCTCACCCGCATGTCCTCTGTATGTTCTTGTGGGAGCGAACTCGCCGAGCTTGTGGCCGACCATTTCCTCCGTGATATATACCGGAACATGTCTTCTGCCATCATAAACAGCAATCGTGTGCCCAACCATTTCGGGGAAAATAGTGGAAGAGCGAGACCATGTCTTCAAAACTTTTTTCTCATTGACTTCGTTCATTGCAACGATTCTCTTCATGAGTGCTTCTTGAACGAAAAAACCCTTTTTAGTAGATCTACTCATAGTATGTCTTGCCTCCCTTCAATTATTTTCTGCCCTTAACAATATACTTGCTGGATTGCTTGCGCTTATTACGTGTCTTCTTTCCGAGAGTCGGAACACCCCAAGGTGTAACCGGACCCGGCTTTCCGATAGGAGACTTACCTTCACCACCACCATGTGGGTGATCGCAAGGGTTCATGACCACACCGCGGACGGTTGGGCGAACACCCATGTGGCGTTTACGTCCGGCTTTACCGACGGTCACATTCTCGTGATCATTGTTACCGACGCTTCCGACGGTTGCACGACACAAAACAGAAACCATTCGAACTTCACCGGATGGCAAACGAACCTGAGCGTATTTGCCTTCCTTAGCCATTAATTGAGCACCGGCGCCTGCTGTGCGAACCATCTGTGAGCCTTTGCCAGGCTTGAGCTCAATATTGTGAATAATTGTACCGACCGGAATATTCTCTATAGCAAGAGCATTTCCGACAACGATGTCCGCTGCAGCACCGGATTCGACCTTGTCACCGACATTCAGTCCCTGAGGTGCAAGAATATAGGACTTTGCGCCGTCTGCATATTGAATCAATGCGAGAAATGCGGTGCGATTCGGATCGTATTCCAAAGCGATAACAGTCGCAGGAATGCCGTCTTTGGTTCTCTTCCAATCGATAATACGGATTTTACGACGATTTCCTCCGCCGATATGACGTACTGTAATACGACCATATGAATTTCTGCCGCCTGTCTTTTTGCCGCTGGCAAGAAGACTCTTCTCCGGCTTCTTATCGGTAAGAACCGAGAAGTCGGTGACCGTCATCTGACGTCTGGCGGGAGAAGTTGGATTATAGGTTTTTACTGCCATCTTTCTTCACTCCTTCATTCAACGGGCCGATTACTCAGCGAACCCAAATTCTTCGATTGATGTCTTGTACTTCGCGGAGACCTTGGATGTTTTGCCGCCCTTTGCGAGGTACGAAGCGTCTTTGGTCTCGGTAGCGATCGTAACAACCGCTTTCTTCCAAGACGGAGTTCTTCCAACGATATAACGTTGTCTTTTCTTCTTGCCATCAAAATTCGATGTGTTGACCGAAACGACCTTCACGCCGAATAACTGCTCCACTGCAATGCGAATCTCGGTCTTTGTCGCCTTGCGATCAACCCGGAAAGCATACTTGCCTTCAGAGAGTTGATCCGACGTTTTTTCCGTGAGAATCGGCTTAACAATAATATCCTGCGGTGCCCTTGTCATACATACACCTCCTGTACCTTCATCGCCGCATCCTTAGTGATAATGAAGCGGTCATATTTGAGAATGTCGAAAACATTGATGGTGTTGACGAACGCAGTCTTGATGTCGCGAATATTGCGAGCCGACTTTTCGACGTTCTTGTCAACGCCTGCGAGAACAATGAGCGCTGACCCGTCAACTTTCAGAGCCTTAAGCGTCTTGACCATTTTTGCGGTCTTGATCTCATCAAAATTCATAGTATCCACGACAAGAAGGCTCTGAGAAGCAAGCTTTGTTGATAAAGCGGACTTCATAGCCAGTCTTCTTACCTTTTTAGGAACGGTGTAACTATAATCTCTGGGTTTGGGCCCAAAGATAATTCCGCCACCGACATACTGCGCAGAACGTGTTGAACCGTGACGGGCGCGACCGGTGCCTTTTTGACGATAAGGACGCTTACCGCCGCCTCGCACCTCACTTCTTGTTTTGGTGCTATGTGTACCTTGACGTTTATTCGCCAATTGGTTACGGACGACTGCCATCATTGCGGACTCATTCGGCACAATTCCGAAAATATCATCGGAGAGCTCGATCTGCCCCGTAACGGCGCCTTCCAGATTGTATACATCTACTTTAGCCATTTCTTTCGCTCCTCCTTACGCCGATTATTTCGCCTTGACGGATGTTTCGATAGAAATCAATCCGCCCTTTGGGCCGGGGACAGCGCCCTTGACAACGAGGATATTTCTATCGCCGTCAACCAGAACAACGTCCAGATTTTGAACTGTGCATGCGGCCGCACCCATGTGACCCGGCATCTTCTTGCCCGGAAGAACGCGGGCAGGTGAGCTGTTAGCACCCATTGAACCGACGCGGCGATGATACATGGATCCGTGTCCGCCCGGTCCACCCTTTTGGCCGTGACGCTTGATGTTACCGGCATATCCCTTACCTTTGGAAACACCGCTGATATCGACGTGATCACCGACAGCGAACATGTCCGCCACCTTAATCTCTTGTCCGAGTGTGTAGTCTTCATCGGTTCTGAATTCGCGAACCGTGCGTAAAACCGAGACGCCGGCTTTTGCAAATTGGCCCTTATCCGGCTTATTTACAAGCTTCTCGCGAATCGTTCCCGAAGCCACCTTAACAGCCTTATAGCCATCCGTGTCATCGGTCTTGTTCTGAATGACGAACATGGGTTCGCACTCAATTACGGTTGCCGGAATCGCAGTGCCGTTCTCATCGAACAGTTGCGTCATACCGGCCTTCTTGCCCAGCATAAATTTAGTCATATCTTTCTTTCCTCCTTATAGGTTATTGGTTCTCGTTATCGAGAACTTGACCCCGACGCCGAGCTGCTGAAACTCAAAGCGTCGTCTGCCGTCAAACTTTCAGCTCAATGCTGACGCCTGCAGGCATATCTAATTTCATCAGCGCATCAACCGTCTTCTGGTTGGGAGCAAAGATGTCAATCAGCCTCTTGTGTGTACGCATCTCAAACTGCTCACGAGAATCTTTGTCCTTGTGAGGAGATCTGAGGATCGTGGTGATTTCTTTCTCGGTAGGAAGCGGGATCGGACCCGAAAAGCTTGCGCCTGTGCGGGTTACAGTCTCGACGATACGAGCGGCGCTCTGATCGAGAAGCTCGTGATCGTATGCTTTGAGTTTGATTCTGACCTTTTGCTTTGTTGCCATGTAAAGTATCCTCCATTTTGTTGCTGTTCTGCCACCGTGCCGGGCGTTTCTTCATCGGCCATCAGAAAACCCAGGAAACCAGTTACCGCTAATAACGGCACTTTGGGCCTGGGCATGTGCCGAATGCACACGCTGCCAACTGGGTTGCATCGCTCGGATCAATGTCCGGACTTCTCCGTCGAAGTTACCTGCCACTTGGCACAGCATGCACAATAGGCAGCAATCTCCGACATCTTCGCTGCGCAAAAAAGTCGCGCACGAAGAAGTATATCGCAGGGTTACTATTATTGCAAGAGATTTTAACGCATTTGACGATTATTTTCGAAAATCGGCGATTGCTCAACGAGTTACTTCTTAAATAACAGACAAACGATAAGAAGTTGCACTTTATGCGTAAAAAAACTAACACTATTCTTGGTCAGAAATCAGATCTGTTAAGTCTTTTTCGCCGAATTGATATTTACGATTACAGAAATGACAAGCCAATTCAACGCCATTGGGGTCTTTGGATAACTCTTCAATATCTGACCTTCCTAAAGTGATTAATGCCGACAACATTCTTTCCCTGGAACAATCACAACGATAGAAAAGCGGACGGCCTTCCAGAAACTTTATATTCGGATCTCCCAAGAACATGTCGAGAATCTTTTCCGGTCCCAGATCCTCTTCCAACAGAAACGTGACATCCGGAAATCCACCATGAATTCGTTTTTCTAAATATTCAATCGTTTCCTCATCCGCTCCGGGCAAGAGTTGAATCAGGTATCCGCCGGCTTGCCTGATCCCATTTGCATCGACGAGTACACCAAGAGACACAATGGAATGTATTTGTTCGGACGTAGCCAAATAATAGGCAAAATCCTCTGCTATTTCTCCGGAAACAATTTCGACAGATCCGACATACGGCTCTTTAAGCCCGGTGTCCTTTATGACAGTCAGCATTCCATTTCCGACAGCAGAGGCAATGTCCAATTTTCCGGGGGCATGACGTGTTGTTTCTACAATCGGCTCAACACAGAGCGCCTTAATGTTTCCGTTTGTGCCCGTAACTGCTGTCATGCCTTGTATCGGACCATCGGAATGAATCGTCACTGTCATCTTGTCGGTGTCATTTTTCAGATCTGAGGCAATAAGAAGCGTTCCGGTCATGAATCTCCCGAGAGCGGCTGCCGCAACCGGAGATGCATCGTGTATTATCGTCGCTCTCGTACAGAGATTCGTCGTTCGCGCCGCAACTGCACGTACTTTTCCTTCCAGCGCAGTCGCAATCACCAGGTAATCTTGATTGGGCTCTTCGGGCGCACCTGGCGCATGATAAAAAGACTGTTCCAAATTTATTACTCCTTTTAACATTTTCACATATATCAGTACTATCCGAAACCAATCGAATAATGGCTTTATTTGGATGCTATATATAGTGTGCGTGTCGGGTGATTATGAGACTCATGATCTTCAAAAATGCCTGTAATCGCCATGCGGGCTTCGCTCAGAATTCGCTCAAGGTCTTTTCTTGAATGAAACTTTTCGACAATTCGACATTCTGTTCGACGATACAAATCGTCTTTCTCGTGTCTGAATATCGTAAATTCCGAAACGCTGGTCTTGCTCCGACTATGAAAGACGTTATCCCAAACAATGTAATAATCGTTTTCCTCTACGATAAATTGATTATCTCCCAGTGTTTCACGCAAATATTCAAGGCTCAAAGCGTCAAACAAAAAGAGCCCGCCCGGATTCAAAAAATTATCAAAACTGCGCACCATATCCATCAATGATTTGCGATCCGTAATATGATTAATGGTGTCGGTCATGCAGACAAATACATCAACCGTACCGAACAAATCCAGTTTTGTAATATCTTGTCGAAGAAAAAGAACGTCATAGCCTGCGTTTTGGCACTTAGCGCGAGCGATCTGCAACATATCCTCAGACAAGTCCACACCAATGACGTCATAGCCTGATTGCGCCAAACGCAAACACATCTCTCCGGTTCCGCACCCTAAATCGCAGACAAGAAGTCGGCCCGCCTCACCATCACCGCTTGGTTGCGCATTTTGATGAATCTTTTGGAGTGCTAAGTCATACCAACGATCGGTTTCCGTTTGGTTTTGGAACGCGTCATATATTGGCGCAAGTGCGTCATAATCGGATGGCGGCATCTTATCCCCCTCTACCCAACGATATAAGGTTTGGGATCGACGGGCACGCCGTTAATGCGAACTTCAAAATGCACATGCGGTCCTGTCGATGTGCCGGTACTACCGCAAGCGGCGATGGTCTCTCCCGCGCTGACTTCTTGTCCGACCGACACATAAAGATCTTTGCAATGCGCGTATATCGTAGATACGCCGCCGCCGTGATCAATGATAACGTGGTTTCCAAAATTGACTCCGCCGGTGTTCGCACCCGGATTCGGGGCAGAAGCTTTGATGACCGTACCGGATGAAGCAGCAACGATCGGATTGCCGTATGATCCGCCGAGATCCACACCGTTGTGC
>JAAYBI010000071.1 GCA_012718915.1 Clostridiaceae bacterium | reverse complement strand
ATCATTTTTCGTCGATCGGTATGTTTGACCAATACGTTGAGCCGGGGATGGGGTCGGCATATGTTGAGCCCATTTTCGGAAAACTTCGGTCAATCCGAAGTGATGAGTGGTTGGTCTCGACCCCGCAGATGTTGACCGGACAATTTACAGACTATCTTGGCCCGAATTCAATACTTCAGGCGATGGAATCGCCTATTCTGCCAACGGCAGGCGTCTTCTTTGGATTGTCCGGGTTTGCAATACCAAGAACTTGGCTGATGTATTTTCTGCCCGCCAATTTTGGTGTATCTTTTTATTTTTGCTCAGGATTAATCATGGCATTTTTCTTTTCTTTTGAATTTTTCTATGTGATTACGCGCAAATCGAATAAAGCGGTTGCGTTAATTGGTGCTTCTTTTACCGTTCTGTCAACATACTATATGTGGTGGTCTTTCGCATACGGTTATTTTGCCGCGCAAGCTGCGGTGGTAATGCTATACTATGCGCTTCATGCACGCCACCCGATTACACGCACCGGTTTTGGATTTGGGACGGCAGTGTTTGGCTCTTTTTTCGTCTGCCAGTTTTATCCGGCGTGGCAAGTTCCGCTGGGCTATGTCTTTCTTATAATATTAATCTATATAATTATTGATGCCGGGAATGTCATCAAATCATACCGAAAAGTCGATTTTGCTATTCTCTTTTTTTCGATCGGTTTAATGATTGCTTTCATCGGCTCGTATCTTTATGACTCGAGGGAATATATAACAGCCATCACGAATACGGTTTATCCCGGAAAACGTGTCATGTCCGGTGATCCGAGTTTATATAAATTATTCAATTATGTTCCGGCATTATTCTTTAGTTTCTTCGACGTTCAGAATCCGTCAGAAAGTGCCATGTTCATCAATTTTTTCCCATTGCCGGTTTTATTGAATATTTACTACATGATTCGAACAAAGAAATTCAATTTATTAGCCACTCTATTGATAATCGTTTCTATCATTTTTTCAATCTGCAGCATAATGCCTCTCCCGGAATTGTTTTTGAAGGTCACGTTGCTGTTGCACAGCATCCCGAAACGAATAGTGGATATCGTTGCGTTTATTCAGATTATCCTCTTAGTTATTGCATTGACGCATTATGACCAAGAAAAGAAGTTGAAGATTTTGCCTGTGCTCATCATGACGGCACCCATTATGCTTATTACAGGCTATTATTCCGCATCAAATTTCGAGGATGCTATCGGAAAACTATATATTTACGCGGCATGCATCTTGTTGGGTCTACTCTTTGTGGTTGTAGTATCATATAGAAGGAATAAGGTGTTGCACATGACCACCGCGTCGATATTCGTTCTTTGTGCAGTTACATCATTGACCGTACTTCCATTTTCAAAATCCTTGGATGCAATTTATTCGAAACCAATTTCAATACATATTCAAGGAATCGTCGAAACGGATCCGGACGCCAAATGGCTTTCTCTAAATAATCAAATCGATTGCGGGTTATTAGTTGCAAACGGTGCGCCGACTATCAATTCGGTCCAGGTTATTCCGAATATTGAACTTTGGGAAAAACTGGATCCGCATAACCAATATGAAGAGATATATAATCGGTACGCACATTTAACGGTAGAGATCAGTGAGGAGGACACAAAGCCTGAGCTTGCCTTCCTCGACCATATTATTCTTAAACTCAATCCTGCTGACCTCAAGAAAACCGGCGCTCAATACATTCTCTCACCGTCACCGATCAGTTCAACTGATAGTTACAATTTGATACAATTGTATGGAGCAAATGGTCACTTTATTTATCAAGTTCAATATAATTAGCAGGTAAGACCTTGTGACCCAAAAGAACGGAGGATGACATGCAGAAAATTGATACCCGACTCACAGACGTATTTATTATTGAGCCCAAGCGCTTCGGCGATCATCGCGGCTGGTTCATGGAGACCTAT
>JAAYBI010000070.1 GCA_012718915.1 Clostridiaceae bacterium | reverse complement strand
AGGAGATTTTATGACAAGAGCTAAAAAAAATGGCGCGAATTCTGCGCGCTCAAATCCATCCCCTGAATACGATAATCGAATTCGCATTCCATCAAACATCGCAACAAAACCCATAGTAACAGAGTCGCCAACCGATAGTATCCATACGGCTTCAAAAAAACGCAAACGAACCGGCAATGGACCTTCGCTGAAAGTTATTCCACTGGGTGGCCTGGGTGAAATCGGCAAGAACATGACTGTATTTGAATATGCAAATGATATGATTATCATTGATTGCGGTGTTGCTTTTCCTGAAGAAGACATGCCGGGGATTGACGCCGTAATCCAGGATTTTTCATATGTGATTAATAACAAACACAAACTACGCGGCATTTTTCTCACGCACGGCCATGAAGATCACATTGGCGCTTTGCCCTATTTATTTCATGAAATTAAATGTCCTGTATACGGCGGTCGATTGACCATCGAGTTAGTTCGACGAAAACTTGCCGAAAAAGGCGGACTAAAAGGTATTGCTCTGCACGATTGTCTTGCCGGCGATGTGATTAAGCTTTGCAGCTCTTTTGAGATTGAGTTTATCCGTGTCAATCACAGTATTGCCGATGCATTTGCGATCGCGGTCAACACACCTTTGGGCAGTATTATCCATACCGGTGACTTCAAAATTGATTACACGCCTATTAATGGTGAACCGATTGACTTGCAACGTTTGGCAGATTATGGCCATCGAAAGGTGCTCCTATTGTTAGCAGAGAGTACGAATGTCGAGATTCCGGGCGTATCTCCATCTGAAATGCAAGTTGGCGAATCTTTTCAACGCATTTTTAAAAATGCACCGGGTCGAATTATCGTCGCAACTTTTTCCAGTCATGTGCACCGTATGCAACAGATTTTTACTGCGGCTGAGTTGCACCGACGTAAAGTTGCACTAATCGGCAGAAGCATGCTTAACGTGTTCTCAACAGCGAACTCGCTGGACTATATTAAGATGCAGCCCGAAACGCTAATTGACATTAGCGAAATAGATAAATACCAACCAAACGAAGTCGTCATTCTGACGACAGGCAGCCAAGCCGAGCCCTTGTCCGCCCTTTCGAGAATGGCTTTTGCATCTCATCGTATCGTAGAAATCCACCAAGGAGACACGGTCATCTTGTCAGCCCATCCGATACCGGGCAACGAAAAACCCATATATCGAGTTATCAACGAGCTATTCCGGCGTGGTGCACATGTCATTTATGAGTCTCTGGCAGATGTTCATGTGTCCGGCCATGCTTATCGAAACGAACTCATGTTAATTCATCAGTTGGTCAAACCGAAGTATTTTATCCCGGTACACGGTGAGTATCGAATGATGTACCGTCATGCCGAGTTAGCTAAGACACTAGGCCAACCGGAGTCCGACATTTTTCTGCTCAACAACGGAGACGTTTTGGAAATCGACCGTAGCCACGCTTCCGTGAAGGGCTATGTCAATGCAGCTCCCGTATTAATCGATGGCTCCGGCGTCGGAGATCTCGACAATCGCGTCCTTCGCGATCGAAAACTACTTGCTGATGACGGTGTCGTCAGTGTCGCGATTGTCTCTTCTAAGTCAAACGGCACACTATTATCCGAGCCGAAAATCGATTCCATTGGTTTCCTATACGAGAGCGAAGCCAATCAAGTGTTGGACGAGTGCCAAGATAAACTCGTAACTTTCTTTGAAAAATGTGCTCGCCAAGGCCGATCACTGCCGACAGTCGTCGAATCCGGTCAATTGCGTGATTATCTTAAAAGTTTCTTCTTTGACCGCACCAAACGGCGACCGATGATTATCATTTCGATATCTTCAATCTAAAGCAATGACCCGATGACAAAAGCCCGAGACAAAAAAGTCCCGGGCTATTTCTATGTATCTGAAATAAGGACTAGCGGCCTCTTCGCACCTCAATAACATCGCGGATAGCTTTTAGACGGCCGAGTACCCTGTCAAATTGGCTCTGACTTCTGACTTCTATGGTCATGATAATATTGGCAGTAACATCCTTCATCGCTTGAAGTTGAGCCGAAATGATCGACACTTTTTCTTCAGCGATAGCATTGGATACATCCGCAAGCAAATGTTGTCTGTCGTGCGCCAGAACCGTGATTTCGACTTGATAATTCTTATCTGAATTGCCTTTTTCGTTCCAATAGACATCGATTAATCTCGACGCTTTTTCGGCATTTTTGGCATTTTCACCGGCATTTTTCAAAATATTGCGAATGTTTGAACAATCGGTTCTGTGAACACCGACACCGTTTCCGCGTGTGATGAATCCGATGATTTGGTCACCCGGCATCGGGCTGCAACACCGAGAAAGATGCACCAAGCAATTCTCTATTCCCTTAACCCTGACGCCTGTATCGTCACGCTTCTTACCGGACTTTGAAGGCTTTGGCTTAAGCTTGATTTCTCCTTCTTCGGCTATATTTGCCTGGATCGGAGAATATACGACTTGTCCGGCTGACGTGACTCGATATCCGAGAGCAAAACGCTCGTCTTCCGGCATGGACTTAATATATTCATCCTTTAACCTTCCGATAATCTTTGACGCCGGAATGCCACCATACCCGACAGCGGCATACATATCTTCCGCAACACTAAAAGAATATTTTCTCAGTGCACTCTCCAAGAACTCCGGCTTCAATAATTGTGCCGCCGAAAATCCGGTCTTTTTGATGTCGCGCTCGATAATTTCTTTGCCGTGCTCAATATTCTCTTCGCGCATTTCCTTCTTAAACCACTGGTTAATTTTTGAACGCGCCGATGCACTTTTGACCATTTTCAGCCAATCTCTGGAAGGTCCGTGCACCTTTTCGGATGCCAGTATTTCGACGATATCACCATTTTGAAGTTCGTAAGATAAAGGCACAATACGTCCGTTAACCTTCGCTCCATACATCCGATTACCTACACCGCTGTGAATGTTATAGGCAAAATCGATGGGCACCGAACGCTTCGGCAATGAAATAACATCGCCCTTAGGTGTGAAAACAAAAACCTCGTCAGCAACCAAACCCGTTTTCAGAGAGTCCAAATATTCTTCAGCATCCTTAGATTCGCCTTGCCAATCTAAGATTTGTCTCAGCCATGACAGCTTGGTTTCAATCGGATCTTGTGTGCTTTTGCTTCCTGCCAAACCTTGCTTGTATCGCCAGTGCGCAGCAATGCCGTACTCGGCGGTACGGTGCATGGCGAATGTTCGAATCTGAACTTCAAAAGGAATACCTTTCTTTCCGATGACTGTCGTGTGCAAGGACTGATACATATTGGGTTTCGGCATTGCGATGTAGTCTTTAAAACGTCCCGGCATCGGATAATATATCTCATGAACCAATCCGAGAACGGCATAACAGTCCGATACCGTCCCGACGACAATGCGACAAGCAAAGAGGTCGAAAATCTGGTCGAGATTCTTCCCTTGAACCTTCATCTTGTTATAGATGCTATAAAAATGCTTCGGACGACCTTCTATCTCCGCTCGTATACCCATCGCCTCGATTCGCGTCTGAAGCTCCGTCACAACATCTTGCAAAAACACTTCTCGCTCGGAACGCTTTTGAGAGATTGCACCGACGAGCTCGTAATATGCATCTCGATCAATATAACGAAGACTCAAATCCTCAAGTTCCCACTTAATCTTATATATACCTAAGCGATGAGCCAGAGGCGCATATATATCCCGGGTCTCCAACGCTTTTTCGAGAGCCTTTTCGGGAGACAAATACTTCATCGTACGCATATTGTGGAGTCGGTCAGCGAGTTTGATTAATATGACGCGTATATCTTTGGCCATTGCCAAAAACATCTTGCGCATGTTTTCTGCCTGAATCTCTTCTTTAGATGAATAAGGAATTCGGCCGAGCTTAGTCACACCGTCAACCAGTTGAACGACCTCGTCACCAAACAATTCTCCTATAAGCGACAGACTGACCGGGGTATCTTCTACCGTGTCATGCAGCAAGGATGCTACCAGCGTCTCCAAATCAGACTCCAGCTCGATCAAGATTTCTGTGACTGCCAAGGGATGAATGATATAGGGTTCGCCGGTCCGACGCCGTTGAGCGGAATGCGCTTTGTACGCAAACACAAAAGCGTTGCGAATCAAATCGGATCCATCCGAATCTGCGAATCGTTTGTATCGAGAAATAATATCTTCAAGCGACTCCAGAATTGCCGGAGAAATATCTTCGGGCATCGAAAAATCACGAAGCATGGCTTCGAATTCAGGCAAGTCTATTGCATCGTTTTCTCCGTTTTTATCGGATTGGCTTCTGCCCTTTTTGTCATCCTCAAGCTTCATTATTGACACCTAGCAAAAATATACTTTTAAACGTTTCCGTGTTTTCAAGTTTAACTTTACCGTCAACAAATAACAAGCAAAACCCGACTCTCAAATCTCCTATTATTGATTGCTTCATCAGCCCTGCCTGCTCAAAAATATCAAAAACTCGTGCCAACGCAAACGCATGCACTTGGACATCATACTCCAGCGAAATTCGATCAGCGAGAAGAGGTAAATCACAAACGCAATAATCTGCGGAACAACGAGACCTCAAAAACTGATATATCAAGCGGATATCATCCTTTTTAGGTAATAGTTGTTGAACTGAGACCTTTGCCAGCGAGGCAATCTGCTTGAATCCGAGTTTGTTGCGATAAAGGCTTTCCAACACTTCCGGCTTGTCGGTCAAAAGCTGCCCGGAATGGATATTCCTTGCATCAACTAATTGCAAAGAAAGCTTCGCTATTCCATTCCATTCATTGCACTTCAGTTCGTAAGCAACATCAATAATGATACCCGGTCGGTACGATATGGAATGCGATTCATAGTTAAAAGCAACTGCGTCAACACTTATCGATGATCCGTCAGCCAGCTCAAACGCGAGAACAAGGCGAATATGCCTGCCGTCGCCAATATTCTGTATGCGAACCACCCGGGCACGACGGGTGAAGAATCTCGGTTCTCTGTTCCCCTCTCCAAAAGGCTCAAGCGCTGACAATTCTTCCCAGCTATGCAACGATAGAGATTCAGGCAATAATTCCCCGTCTATATGTATTTCGGGCTCTGACGATCGCGCGACAGAACTCAATGCAAATTCTCGAATTTTATGCTTAAAAGCATCTAGAGCCGATGCTCTGAGAGAAAGTCCCGCTGCCTTTTTGTGGCCGCCAAACTGTTCGACAATATCTTCGGCATATATAATTGCATCGAGAATATCTTCATCCGCATATGCTCGTGCAGAACCTCTAATTAAGCCATCCGCTCCTGATTGACCGCTTAGCACAATGGCAGACCGATGATACGTTGACACTAACCGAGATGCCACGATTCCAATCACACCGGGATGCCAGCCTGATCCATAAACAACGATAGGAACTTGGGTATATGAACACAAGTCTTCATGTCCTTCTCGCATTTCCCGGTTAACCTGACATACTGCTTCATTGTAGATGCTCGTTTCTATCTCTTGTCGCTTGATGTTTTCTTCATATAGTTGCAAAGCTAACTGATCCGCGACCGTTGCGCTTCGAGACAAAAAGAGATCGACCGCTCGGGAGGCATCTCCCATCCGACCGGCAGCGTTGATCTTCGGCGTCACAGAATACCCTAGATATGATGATGACAACTTAATCCGTTTGCTCGAAATCAATCTCAACAAAGACTCTATTCCAAGCCTCGGAGATTTCTCCATGAGGATTAGTCCTTTTTTTACGATTGTACGATTTTCTCCGGTGAGAGGCACCATGTCTGCAACCGTTGCCAGTGCAGCCATATCATAATATCTTTCGAAGTAATTCTTATCTGAACCAAATGTATCATAACTACTCAGTGCTTCTACCAACTTGAGGGCTATTCCTGCGCCGCAAAGATGCTGAAACGGGAATGAATTATCTGATCGCTTTGGACAGATAACCGCCAAGGCATCAGGCAGGCTCGCCTTAACCTCATGGTGATCCGTGATAATGACATCAATATTGTGGTCGCGCAAAAGAGCTGTTTCCTGAATACTCGCAACACCGCAATCGACCGTTATAATCAGTTGCGGCGACAATGCTTTGATCTCCGGAATAACAGACACCGACATACCATAACCTTCAGTAACACGATCCGGGATTAAATAGCATACATCCATGCCATGTGACTTGAAAAAATCGACTAATATTGAAGTCGCGGATATACCATCAACATCATAATCACCATATACCAAAACTCGCTCTCGCTCTGTACGCGCTTTACTGATCCGCTCACACGCCAACCTCATATCCGGAAGTAAAAACGGATCATAATGTGTAGCACCGTCCGAGTCAAAAAATTCATATTGAACTTCAGGATCCGACATATTTCGCCAAAACAAAAC
Source organism: Clostridiaceae bacterium (assembly GCA_012718915.1). GTDB lineage: Bacteria > Bacillota > Clostridia > Saccharofermentanales > Saccharofermentanaceae > DUPM01. The sequence continues at coordinate 3,127 of JAAYBI010000070.1, read as the reverse complement.
CTTCTCTGCCAGATTCAAATCATCTGACAAAGTCGCTTCTGAAGTATCCGTGATCGTCCATTTCTTCTGTATAAGCCTCAAATGTAAACCCTCATAGACCAAATATCTGACATTAGTCGAAAAGCGAGTGAATCACTATGTTAAAAGAGCCCGACGCTTATGCATCGGGCCCAATTGAATTTCAAATCACATTAGCGTTTGCGCTTTCTGGCTGCTTCAGACTTCTTCTTGCGCTTAACTGACGGTTTCTCGTAATGCTCTCTCTTGCGAACTTCGGCTAATACACCGGACCTGGCGCAAGAACGCTTGAAACGACGCAACGCACTGTCAAGGGACTCGTTTTCCTTGATTCTAATTTCAGACACTTTCATCCCTCCCCTCGTGCATCAATTGTGATTACCAAATGCAATTCACACTCGGTAACGTTGGTATTATACCCTGAACGAGTTAGAACGTCAACCAAATACGCCAACAATAATGGGGAGGAAAGACCTCCCCATTCATGTCAATTACTGATGATTATGGCCTTTTCTTTTTTTGAAATTGATCCATCCAAATAATAGACTTGCTCCGGTCAGTATCGCTGCAATGCTGAAGAAATAATCCAGAGGTTTCTCTCCGGTTCGTGGTAAAGCGTTTGTCGGCGAAGTCGTCGGGGTTGGTGTCTGAGTTGGTACTTGTGTTGGAGCCTGCGTAGGAGCCTGTGTCGGTGCCTGCGTAGGAGCCTGTGTCGGTGCCTGAGTTGGCGCCTGTGTCGGAGTGGCAATCGGAACAGGCGTTGGTGTCGGATCAACCGCGTGAACAAAAGGAGTAGCATTAATCACCGCATCAAAAGCCGGCTTGACCTGACTGTTGCCATCGAACAATAAGGGATGTCCCCAAGATCTCCAACTTTGATCATCTGCCATTCCCCAGAGCGTAACGCGATCAATATGATCTGCAAACTCAAGATAATAACTCATAACAAGCGCATATGCATCTGCCAAGCGTTGCTGTTGCTCATCACTAAGCGGTGCCGCCAATGTCGCCGGATGCGATCCGCCTTCGCCGCCGATCGTAATGTCAAGTTCGGAAACGTTCATCCGAATGCCCGCATCCGCGTAACGATGAAGTGCATCATGTAAATCATCAAAATCGGTCGGCCACTGATCGAGATGATGGTGAGACTGCATGCCAAAACCATCAATGAGCGTGCGACCATCATAATCCGGATGTGCTTCCCATTGCTCATTAATCTCAGTAATCATCTGAATAATCGCCATGCTCTTACCCGGATCTTGTTCGTTATAGTCATTATAATAAAGTAAGGCATTCGGATCAGATTGGCGTGCGAAGTAGAAAGCATAAAATATAAAATCTCCACCGTTAAGCCCTTCGGAATTGTTTGCAAAAGCATTGTACCATTGCAAATCATTGCTACCGAGCTCAATCGAACCTCGACGCAAATGGTCTCGCCAGTTAGGGTTTGCTTCCCAATCATCAAGAGATATCACACTCGGGAAAACTTCATTGACCACATCCCAAGAATATATCCGACCTTCGTATCGATTTAGATAGGTGCTGATGAATAATTCCATATTATCCATCGCCTCCTGACGCGTAAGAAGCGGGTATGTCGCAGAATCCAAGCGTCCTGTCATCCAAAGAGGTGACTGAGAATGCCATACCAAAGTATGACCCACGATGGCCATGTCACGATCTTCTGCCCAATTGACAAAATCATCTGAATTGGACCAACTCCAATTTGCCGGATTGGGGTCACCGGCAATTTGATCCGGTTTCTGTGCATTTTCCGCAGTAATCGCATTAAACTGATAGCTCATAAACTCGTCGGTATTATATGCGCTCACTCTTGACGCTGAAGACCAAATGTTTCCAAACAAGAAATAGTCCTCAAATGTCTCTGCAAGCGATGGAAGATCCATATCCCAAATTCGAGGTGTAGGCGGCTCGGCTACAGTGATCTCTATACTCGTGATAAAGAACGGTAGTGTGCTGGCAACGGCATTACTCTGAAAGCGAATGCTTTCAAGGGCAAGCAGTTCGTCCGAGGTAAGCGTACGATCAAACGAGAATGATGCCCCTGTAGAGCCGTCAACAGCAACCGCAAGAAACTGCGGCCAATAGTTTGTGGAATTATTAGATCCGCCGAGAACAATCTGTGAACCGGCGGGAGCGTCCCCGATAATCCGACCCTCCGCGACAATACGGTATGAATTTCCGGGCAACAGATTGAGCGGAGAAACCTTGATGTCTAAGCCGCTCCAAGGCTCTCCCTCAACTCTTTCCGTGATACGTACAATATTTGTCCCTTCTTCTTCGATCGCCGTCAGGATGGGCGTTCCTGATTTACCCAAATATGTGAGTTCATCAGCAAATTCAGAGTCATCTGCCAAAGCTTGAAACTCTTCATCTTCGGCCAATGAGTATACCACGTCTCGAGGATCAACCACGTTGGTCGGGGGCTGACCGATATAGGTTCGTGTCACGACAATATCGTCAATGATAAACGGCATCGTAGCACCCTCATCATTGGTCATGAATCGAATGGCAGTCCAAGCTGTCGCGCCTGACATCGTAAATTCGTATGTGCGCTCAAAACTTTCGTTTGAACCAACCGCACGGTTATCCATCCATAAATAATCCGGAATCCCCTGCATCATCATTTCCGTTCCGGCCGGAACATCGGCCAACGTTCGACCGATAAAAGTCAGTTCGTAAATACTGCCGGCATTAAATTCCACCGTTGATGTTATGAAGTCTATAGCATTCCAATTCGCCTCGCGGTCTTCAACGAGCAAGGAATTGCCATCGACGGGATTCGCTATAATCGACACAGACACCGCCCCCGCAGGTTGTAAGTGCGTTGTCAGATCAAGATTTGCCGGTCCTATAGCCTGATTCTGTATCCCTTCATCTGCGGACATGGCGTACAGTACCGTGCCATCCGGTACGAGTACAAGATCATCATCATCATCAACATCGGCCGGACGACTGATCTCAATACTGTCGATGTAAAAGCTCATTGTCGCGCCGTTGCTGTTTGTCTGAATTCTGAATCCTGCATATTGTTCTTCAGTCATATGCGCTTCGGTGACCGTAATTTCAAGCGCAAAAGACTGATTCT
>JAAYBI010000069.1 GCA_012718915.1 Clostridiaceae bacterium | reverse complement strand
TTTTCTGCGATAATCATAATAATGCAATTAACTCTTAATATTATTTTTATCATAGAATCGTTGAACCCTCTTGCAACTTCGGTTAACATAGGTATAGCAGAAATACTGCGAGGCTTCTTATAGAAGCCTCGTTTCATCTGTAAGGAGAAATATTGATGAGTGATGACAAAAACAAAAATGATATGAATCGAAACAAGAAAAATGATGGTTCGACAGCGATTGTGCGATGTTCCTTTTGTGGAAAGTCCGAGCATGAAGTTTCACGATTATTTGCAGGACCGTCTGTGTTTATTTGCAATGAGTGTATATCGCTATGTGATACACTACTGGCCGATGATGAAGAATACGCTCACATCCGAAGCGGCAACATCAAAATGGACCACGTACCTACTCCCGAAGAACTTAAGAATTCGCTGGATCAATACGTCATCGGTCAAGACCATGCTAAGAAAGCACTGTCTGTCGCTGTCTACAATCATTACAAACGCATTTATTCGAAGCCGTCAGCCAATGACGATATCGAGTTGACCAAGAGCAATATTCTTTTAGTTGGTCCGACCGGTTGCGGCAAGACTCTTCTGGCACAGACTCTAGCAAAAATCCTTCACGTTCCTTTTGCGGTAGCGGATGCGACTACTTTGACTGAGGCAGGGTACGTTGGAGAAGATGTCGAGAACATTCTTCTAAAGTTAATTCAGAGCGCGGATTATGACATAGAGCAAGCCCAAAAGGGTATTGTTTATATCGATGAGATTGATAAGATTACTCGCAAATCCGAAAATCCCTCAATCACTCGCGATGTTAGCGGAGAAGGTGTTCAACAGGCTCTCTTGAAAATTTTGGAAAGCACAGTGGCCAGCGTGCCGCCTCAGGGAGGAAGAAAACATCCTAACCAAGAACTGATTCAGATTGATACAACGAATATTCTGTTTATTTGTGGCGGGGCATTTGATGGCATTGAGAAGATAATCGAGACACGTGTTGGGAAGAAGGCTTTTGGGTTTGGCGCAGATGTTCAGTCGAAAATCGAGAAGGCGCAGTCTGAACTCCTCAAATTTTTGCTTCCGCAAGATTTGGTAAAATACGGACTGATTCCTGAATTTGTCGGACGCGTTCCGGTATCTGTCACACTTGAAGGTTTGAATCGTGAAGCCTTGGTTCGAGTTCTTAAAGAGCCTAAAAACGCTTTGCTGAAGCAATATTGGAAGATATTAGAAATGGACGGAGTAGAGCTGGTCTTTACAGATGAGGCCGTGGAAGCCATAGCTGAGCTAGCCGTTGAACGTAATACCGGTGCCAGAGGTCTCAGAGCGATTCTTGAGGACATTATGCTCGACATCATGTATGAAATCCCTTCAAGAAATGATGTCGTGAAGTGCATTATCGGCAGAGAAAGTGTCACAGACAAGAAACCTCCGGAGCTGATATTAGAAGCGAAGGGCAAAAAGAAGACGCGATCTGCGGCGAGTTCGAATATTGGAGCTTAAACACTTGAGGTCCGATTGTCGATCGAGGAGAAGCGAATGAATCGTTTGATTCGTGACGAAATCAAGTCAATGACGGCGTTTTTATCCAGAGGAGCGCGCGCGTTTTCCTCCGGATATGAATATCAAAGGCGTGCTGCTGTTGAGGCGGCGCGTCTTTTAGTTCGCATACGATTTTATCAACATGAACGATTAATTCATTTATTAGTTACAATATTGTTTGCTCTACTGTTTTTTTCTTCCTTTTGCGTTATTCTTTTTGTGACAGAGTGGTTTCTTATTGTTATTAATGTTTTAATGTTGATCCTTCTGGTCCCTTACATTTTTCATTATTTTGCTTTGGAAAATGGGGTTCAAAAGCTTTATGAGATATACGATCAGTTGATAAGAATTGCGGAGGAATTTCATGCCTAAATATTACATTTGTCTTGATATCGGTGGTACAAAAGTGCTTGGCGCAATATTCGACAGTGACCTTAAGATTGTTCATCGATACAAGAGAAAGACCAAGGCGAGCGAGGGCATTAAGAACGTTGAAGATACGATCATCAACGTCGTTGAGACTTTGCTAAAAGAATATAGCATTGATATTTCCGATGTTATTGCGGTATCCGCCGGTGCTCCCGGAATAATTAATAATGACACAGGAGTTGTATTATTTTCGCCGAATTTGCCTTGGAAAAATTATCAGATTAAGAAAGCCATCGAGTCGCGTCTGTCCACAACTTTTTATATCGGCAATGATGTGAATCTCGGGGTGTTGGGCGAGTGGCGATTCGGTGTAGCTAAAAAGAAGAATCATGTTGCAGGTATTTTTGTGGGCACAGGTATCGGCGGCGGCCTGATTCTAAACGGCAAACTCTATACAGGTCATCACTATAAGGGTGCAGAATTCGGACATATAGTTCTCAACATTGAAGGACCTTCTTGCAATTGCGGGCAGAGAGGTTGTCTTGAAGCCTTTTCGTCTAAGGTCGGAATGTCTAATTACATTGCTCTTCAGATTAAAAGAGGTCGCAAGACATTGATGTCGGACGCAATGTCGGATGGACTTTTCAAGAGCAAGGCATTAAAGTCTGCTTACGATGTCGGTGACGAAGTTGCAATCGAGGCAGTCGAGCGCTCTTGTCTGTATTTGGCTGTTGCATCCGGCAATCTTGTTAATATTTTCAGCCCTGAAATGATATGTTTTGGTGGAGGTATTATGGAGTCCATGGGAGATGTTTTCATTCCCAAAATAGTCCAAAAAGTAGATGCTTACTGCCTGACTTCTGTTCGGGACACCGTTGAATTTGTTGCGGCTGATCTGGGTGACGATTCGATACTTTATGGCGCACTGGCGCTAATATTGAAGCAATAATGGGGGGATATTTATGTTGAAGCATATCGTATTATGGACTCTAAAGACTAGTTTTTCAGATGAAGAGAAGGATAAGGCTATCGCGACTTTGATACAGAAATTAGACGATCTGCCGGACCTGATTCCTTTCATTCGTGAATTTTGCGTAGTTAGAAATATTAACCATGATGGCAGAAATATGGATATCGGATTAATTTCGGCGTTTGATTCGCTTGAGGATCTAGGACGTTATGCCTTACATCCGGAGCATAAGAAAGTAGCCGAATACATTTCCACTGTTGTTGAAACGCGTACGGCAATCGATTACGAGATATAGATTTATTCAGGAATACCTGGCTTTTTCATAGGCCTTAATGAGTGATTCGAGTGATTTTTCATCTTGACCCGATATTTTCTTGCGCATTTCCGCAGAAGTATCCGACTTGCGTATTGGTGCGCCATCACGTATAGACTTCTTTACTCGATGGTAAAACTCGCGACGAATCTTTCTTTCTTCTCCTTTGCCAAAATCATGACGAAGACGTTTGTGTCTTGAGCGTTTGTAAATTTTCTCGACATGATCATGCACAATACTTTCAGTATTTACCTCATCGCTCGCCTTTCCGCGAAGATGCATTTTCACAATGTAGACCACAATTCCGCGGATTGAGGCGATGACAATCAAAGAGAACAATACAATTGTGATTATATAAAAAAGATTTTCGAAAATTTTCGCCAACAGATTATTTTCGGCGACCCCATTTTCACCGTATTCCTGTGGTGTGAAGATATCTCCTTCGGGGAAGACGCCGATTCTTCTTAGAAAAAGAAGGATGAGACTCAATAAAGCGAATGCTTTTTGAGTGAGTATGTTTAGAAAGTGCGATATTTTATCGTATGGAAGTGTCAATATCAATGGGGCGCCGACGATGCCGAATAATGCCAGTGACAAAATAGTTTTCAGGTGATTTTTTTTGACTATGGCTGACGGTTGTGTCGGTGAAAGTGAAAGATGAGCATATTGAGTAGTAAACACATGGTATTGCCTGGCCGCGAAAAACAAGCATATACAACAAATTGCATGGAGAAAGAGCTGCATAAATAATTCTCGTGAACGAATATATGAGGCGAGGATTGACATGCTGAAATGATTGACCAAAATAAATATAAACATTTCCAAAGGAGTAGTAATGCTGAATTGAGCCCGGTAATGTCTGGAAAATGATATTAGAATGACTATGAATAAGATTAGAAACGATACGATGGCGATTAATTGTCCGCCCGATAAGCCGATAAGTGAAGCGATGGTTGCGAATGCTGAGTAACATACAAAACGTATCGACAGAGAAAATGTTAACCTTCGAAAGAAAAATACAAGGATGGCAGGAAGACAAACAAAATATAAAATCAGCGATTGAGTGAAACTGCCGCCAATATATATAACCAGCGTCGAGCCAACCGATATTAAGTTTACCATAAGTATGACGAAGACCAAGAAGTCTGTAAATATTGCTTCTCCGTTAAATCGACGCTTGATTTTTATCAAAAATTTATCCATCAAAGCGGTGCCTCCAGAATTTCGTCAAAGGTTTAAGTGCGTCAAGGATGACCGGCTCCGGGTCGTATATATTCAGCGGTACAATCCATATGAAATCGAAACCGTTTTGATGTCTGCGAATAAGCTGTCTTTGAAGCGAATTAACCGTATTCGCCGAAATAATAATCGCACTAAGATCCCGCCTTGAGCGTGTGACGTCTTCAAGTAAATTATCGAAATCTCCACAACCGCGGCTGAGATCAATACGTGCCAGATGATAGCCAATTTTTTCGGCGTGTTTGGGTCCTGATCCTCGATTGATTCGAATGTCTGATTCTGTGAGAACATCACGACTGTTGCAGTAAACCGCGACTTCGAAATGTCTTTGCGTGAGGACTAGCGCTGTTGAGTAAGCAATCGAGATGGCCTTTTCAATGCAGTCTTCACGGCGGTCATTTGTGTAAGGCTCGACATTTACTAATATGGATATTTCAGAATGAACGGACGAGCAATAGGTGTTAACCATTAATTCATCGCATCGTGAAGTAGCGCCCCAATTCACGGCGCTCATTCGGTCTGTCGGCAGATATTCGCGCGTCCCGTTAAATGCAAATGGATCTTCAATAAGGTATTTTTTTACGGTTCTCTCGTCAATAAAGGACATCAGCATAATCTCGAAGTCGATGCTTTTGATTTGTTTAGGGAATACAGTCAGAGTCGCATCGCATTCAAGTGCATATACGATTTTGACCAATAACATGAGGTCAGAAGTAGTCAAAGAAAAACGTTTGAAAGAATAATAGCCTCGCTTTTTACATTTGACCGGTATTTGTCGGGTGTGTGCTTTCCAAGCACCAAGAGACAGCAAGTCCTCCCGGTAATGATAATCCGAAAGACTGGTGTTGGTCATATCCTCGAAAATTAGAGGTCTTGGAGCTTCGAACTTAAGTACAAGCATTGGAAGAGGCAAGGCTTTTTCGTTGCGTATCATCTCTTCGATAAGAACGGTCTCACCACATTGAGCAATATTTTTCGAAAAACCAATCCTTGCGGAAAGATTTTTTAGTGCATAAACACGATATATCCAAGACTGGAGTGCAATAAATATCGATATAAAAGCCAATACAAATAGAACTTCCATCTCAATATCTCCGAAAATTATGCGAAAAATGATTCGGTAGGGCAGGGCACTTGACCGATAATTTGTTCGACGATATATTCTGACATACCGGAACTATCGGATGGGCCTTCGGAAGCGTAACCGGTTGTCTTGAGTAACAGTCGATGAGAAAAGACCGGCTTGGCCAATGCTTTGATGTCATCAGGCAAAATGAAATTGCGCCCATGAGTAGCAGCGAAAGCCTTCGCCATACTCATCATTGTAATAGCGGCTCGCGGACTCGCGCCCAAGGCCACCGCAGAGTGGCGGCGAGTTGCTTCTACGATGTCGAGAATGTATTCGGTGATTAACGGATGAATTTTTACATCAGAACAAATCCTTCGCGCGGTCAGGATGTCATCTGAGTCGCATACGGATTGCAGCGTGTCAAAAGGATCTGCTTTACTGTAGACATCCATGATTTGCCTGGATGTATCCCTGTCCGGATAGCCAAGGCTCAAGCGTAGTCCAAATCGATCCAGTTGAGCTTCCGGTAATGGAAATGTACCTATTGTTTCGATAGGATTTTGGGTTGCTATAACGAAATATAGTGCAGAGAGAGGGAAGCGCTTTCCGTCAACGGTAATTTGTTTTTCCTCCATGCATTCAAGAAGGCTGGATTGGGTTCTGGCAGTTGCTCGGTTGATTTCATCAGCAAGCAATATGTTCGTGAACAGCGGGCCGGGTCGAAAAACAAATTCGCTATCTTTTCGGTCAAAAAAATGAATTCCCGTCAAATCTGACGGGAGTAAATCTATAGTGAATTGAATTCGCTTAAAATCTGCCCGGATAGACTGAGACAGCGAACGAGCCAGTCTGGTTTTACCGGTTCCGGGTATATCTTCAATGAGTACATGGGCGTCGCACAAAAGAGCAGTGATAATAAGCCGGATTTGATCCTCTTTGCCCAGAATCACGTTGGAAATATTACTAACTATGCGTTCTGTAAGCTCTTGTACGAAAGTTGAATCTCCGGTCGCGTGCTGAGACATCGTTTTGCTCTCCATATATACCTCTTCAATCTCAGTGAAAATTATTGTTTTAGTATAGCATGAAGTGGTATTGAAAGTCTTGAACACGCCTGTTTTTGTTGACATGAGAACGCACTAAACCTATTATGTTTATCATGCACAATTATAGTCTTAAGGGAGGCGAGGACTTATGGAAAATCAACTTCAACAGATGGGTGAACGAATAAGGACGTTGCGAGAGATTATGGAGTTATCTCCCGAGGAAGTTTCTGAAAAATGCCAAATCAGTGTTTCTGACTATATCGAATACGAGGCCGGGAATAAGGATTTTTCTTTTTCTTTCCTGAATAATGTAGCTTCGATTTTTGGCGTTGATGTGTTAGATATCATGAGTGGTGAATCGCCGAAACTCTCAATGGCTACAGTCGTGAAAAAGGGTGAAGGCTTCGACATTAATCGTAGAGAATCATATAATTATAAGCATTTGGCATATACATTTCGAAATAAGTTAGCCGAACCGTTTTTAGTTACGGTGGAGCCGAAGATTGACGAAAAGCCGACTCTTAACGCGCATGCCGGACAAGAGTTCAACTATGTTGTAAAGGGAGAAATGACTTTTTTCCTTGATTCTCTGACCTATATTCTTGGTGAAGGTGACAGCATATATTTTGATTCGGGCGTACCGCACGCAATGAAGGCGAACAACGATCGTCCTTGTCAGTTTTTAGCCATAGTACTTAAGAAGGAGAATTAATGACATGCCAATCTATGAAGAATTTATTGGGCGCCATCGAGATGATTATGCCACTTTTGAGGATTTATCCCGAAACTATAAAGTCAGTTATCCGGAGACTTTTAATTTTGCATATGACGTTTTAGATAAGATTGCCGCGAGAACACCGGACAAGTTAGCGATGCTTTGGGTCAGTAATGACAACGTTTCGAAGCGTTTTACATTCGGTGAAATGTCATTACTTTCCAACAAGGCAGCGAATTTTTTCACTTCAAAAGGTATCGGAAAAGGTGACTATGTCATGCTGGTTCTAAAGCGCGGGTATGAGTTCTGGTACTGTATGATGGGACTTCATAAGATCGGTGCGGTTGCAGTACAAGCCACACATCTCTTGACCGCTAAGGACTATGTCTACCGTATGAATTCCGGAGGCATTAAGATGGTGGTTATGACCGGCGATGATCAATGCACGGAGCATGTTGATGAAGCGTTGGATCAATATGAGACACTTAAGCTTCGTGCGGTGACTCGAGGCAAGAACGTTCCGGGATGGATTGATTTTGATCGTGAGTTCGAATTACAAAGCGATGTTTTCGAGCGGCCGACCGGAGAAGCTGCAACAAAAGTTACGGATATCATGACCATGTCGTTTTCTTCCGGCACAACGGGTTATCCGAAGATGGTCTTGCACGATCACTCATACCCTCTGGGACATTTGCTCACGGGTGTTTTTTGGCATCGAGTAGAAGACGGCGGACTACATTTTACGATATCCGACACGGGCTGGCTCAAATCGCTTTGGGGTAAGATGTATGGCCAGTGGTTGGGAGAGTCTGCTATTTTTACATATGATTTCGAGAAATTTTCGGCAACTGACATTCTTCAAAAACTCGATCAATACAAAATTACGACGTTCTGTGCGCCGCCGACCATGTATCGATTCATGATCAAGGAAGATTTTTCCAAGTATGATTTTTCTTCACTCAAGCATTGTTGCACGGCAGGAGAAGCACTTAATCCGGAAGTATATAGCCAGTGGCTCAAGAATACTAATCTCAAAATTTTCGAGGGATTTGGACAGACCGAGACGACGTTAGTCTGTGGAACCATCTATCCTTGGATGCTTCCGAGACTCGGATCGATGGGCCTTCAAACTCCCGGGAATAATATCGTTGTTGTAGATGACGAAGGAAATGAGGTCGAGTCGGGTGTCACCGGAGAGATCTGCATTCGTACGGATGACGAAGTCGGTGGCAAACCAATCGGTGTGTTCAGAGGTTATTATCGCGATGAATCGGCGACAAATCGTTCCTGGCACGACGGACTGTATCATACCGGAGATACCGCTTATCGCGACGAAATGGGCTTTTTATGGTATGTCGGCCGCGTTGATGATGTCATTAAGAGTTCCGGATATCGTATCGGACCGTTTGAGGTAGAGAGTGCTTTGATGGAACACCCGAGCGTTCTTGAGTGTGCCGTTACCGGCGTGCCGGATCCCGACAGAGGGTTTGCAGTCAAGGCTACGATTGTGTTGTCAAAGGGTTATTCACCATCCGATGAACTGACAAAAGCGCTGCAAAGTCACGTTAAGTCAGTAACTGCACCTTATAAGTATCCTCGAATAATCGAATATGTCGAAGCGTTGCCAAAGACGATTAGCGGTAAAATACGTCGCGTTGAAATCCGTGAAAAGGATCAAGCCGGCGGTGACAATTCATAAATGCGAGCAATCTATAATTATGGGAGATAGTAATGAGCAGAATAGACAACATCAGCAAGACATTTGAGCCATGCGAGGCTGAACCGCGAATATATAAACAATGGATGCATGAAGGCTATTTTCATGCTGAGCCCAATCCGGATAAGAAACCGTATTGCATAGTCATGCCGCCGCCGAACATTACCGGGCAACTCCATATGGGACATGCTTTGGACAATACGTTACAGGATATACTTACGCGATTCAAGCGTATGCAGGGCTTCGAAGCACTTTGGTTGCCGGGAACTGATCATGCGGCAATTGCTACAGAGGCTCGTATTGTGGCTCGAATGAAAGAAGAAGGCCTATCAAAGGAAGGTATCGGACGGGATGCTTTTCTTGAAAAAGCTTGGCAATGGAAGGCCGAGTTTGGTGGCAGAATTGTCGAACAACTCAAAAGGCTCGGGTCATCCTGTGACTGGGAGAGAGAGCGCTTCACGATGGATCGTGGCCTGTCGGATGCCGTCACAGAGGTATTTATTCGTTACTATGAGCAAGGGTTGATTTATCGTGGGGAACGTATCATCAATTGGTGCCCACATTGCTTAACTTCGATTTCGGATGCTGAAGTAGAGTACGAAGAAAAGGACGGACATTTTTGGCATATTAAGTATCCGTTAGCAGACGGAAGTGGCTTTTTGGTTCTTGCTACTACACGTCCGGAAACGATGCTCGGTGATACTGCGGTTGCTGTTCATCCTGAAGATGAGAGATATGCAGCGCTTGTCGGACAGTCAGTCATTCTTCCGCTTCTCAACAAGGAAATTCCAATCGTAGCAGATGACTACGTTGAAAAAGATTTCGGAACCGGCGTAGTTAAAATTACGCCGGCTCATGACCCGAATGATTTTGAGGTTGGTCTTCGTCACAATCTTCCGGTTATCACGGTCATGACGGATGATGCCCATATGAACGAGTTCGCCGGCGTTTACGCCGGACTGGATCGATATGAAGCGAGAAAACGGATTGTTGCGGATTTGGAATCGCAAGGTTTGATTTTGAAAATTGAACCGCATAAGCATAATGTCGGAACTTGTTACCGTTGTAGTACGGTGGTTGAACCCAGGGTATCATTTCAATGGTTTGTCAAAATGAAGCCTCTTGCCGAGCCGGCTAATCAGGCTGTAAGGGAAGGAAAGACTCGATTTATTCCGGAACGATTTGATAAAATCTACTTCAACTGGATGGATAATGTTCGTGATTGGTGCATATCAAGGCAGCTTTGGTGGGGACACCGTATTCCTGCTTACTATTGTGCTTGTGGGCATATCACGGTATCTCGAACTGCGCCTGAGCGTTGTGAATCTTGCGGTGCAAACAATCCGGTACAAGATGAAGATACGCTTGATACATGGTTTTCTTCAGCCCTTTGGCCGTTCTCTACTTTGGGTTGGCCGAATAAGACCGATGAACTCGAGTATTTTTATCCGACTAATGTTTTGGTGACGGCATATGACATCATTTTCTTCTGGGTTGCGCGTATGATTTTTTCTGGCGTAGCGAACATGAATGAAGTACCTTTCGAGCATGTATTAATTCATGGAATTATCAGAGATCCGCAAGGTCGAAAAATGAGCAAGTCACTGGGTAACGGTGTCGACCCTCTGGAAATTATCGATCAATACGGAGCAGATGCGTTGCGCTATTCATTGGTTACCGGAAACGCGCCGGGAAATGATCAGCGCTTTCAAGAAGACAAGATTGAGGCCGGTCGTAATTTTGCGAACAAGATTTGGAATGCGATGCGTTTCGTCTTGATGAATTGCGAAGAGAATTTATGTTTTGATGCGGTTGATCCAAGCAAATTCACATTAGAAGACAAGTGGATTCTGTCAAGACTTAACAAGGTTTCCTCGGAGGTAACGTCGAATCTGGAAAAGTATGAGTTTGGTATCGCCGTCGCGAAAATATACTCATTTATCTGGGAGGAGTACTGTGACTGGTACATTGAGATGGCTAAGTCCAGACTATTTGATGCATCCGGATCGACAAAGATCGAGGCGCAATATGTCCTGAATTATGTTCTCGGCGAAGCGATGAAACTGTTGCACCCGTTTATGCCTTTTCTTACCGAAGAGGTATATTCTCACCTCATTCTCGCTAACAAAGCCGGAGCGATCATGGTTGATCGTTGGCCGGAAGTTAGACAGGAGTGGTCATTTAATGCAGAAGAAGAAAAAATGATCATACTCATGGATGCTATTCGATCGATTAGAAATGTTCGCACTCAATTGGGCGTTGCCCCATCAAGAAAAGCCGGGGGTATCCTGGTCGTCGCAAGGGAAGAGACAAGAGGAATATTTGAAGATAGCATTGCGTTTTTGGATCGGCTTGCAAGCATCAACAGCATCGAATTCCGAACTGATAAGTCCGGAATACCTGCTACGGCCGTTACGGCGATTTTTGATGGCGGAACATTCTTTTTGCCTCTTGAAGATCTTATCGACATTGATAAAGAGCTTGAGAGACTGAACAAAGAAAAGGATAATCTTGAGAATGAAGTTCGGCGTGTTGATTCAAAATTGCAGAATGCGTCTTTTGTTGAAAGAGCACCCGAGGCAGTTGTTCTGGCCGAGAAAGAAAAGCGAGATAAGTATGTTGAGATGCTTGCGAGCATCAATGACAGATTAACATTACTTCAGACATAAGAATTCCGTTATTCTAAAACTATCAATACCATCAGGAGGTTTTGTATGGACGAGACAGGCATCGATAACAATCAAGTATACGAGGATACACAAATTCAGAATGAGTTAACGTCTGATGATAAGATATCAGTCACGGTTGCGGAGCTCCCTGATAGCGGTGTGCATTGTTTTCCTGCTAATCCTAAGCAAGTTCTGGTCCGTAGAATTGTGACGATTGTGCTTCTGCCAATCTTGATTGCAGGACTCATATTACTGTTAACTCAAGGATCCGGATATTATGTTCTCTTGCCGCTTTTGATTATTCCGATTATCATATGTGTTCCGGTCTTTATTCAGACGTTTTTAATCACAAAGTACCGCGTCGCTATTGATTATTCTAATAAGAAAGTAATCTTAAGGTACATGTTTAGACTCTTGCCGATTGATTTTGAAAGTTTTGATGCCAGATTAGGTGAGCCGGATCAAGTGGAAAGGATGCTCGTTCGTGCCAAATCGATGGTCGGGAAAAACCAGAGAATGTACCTGATTCTCGACGATATTAATTCAGATGCTTGCTATCAGACCACTTCTGATGATTTGGCTTCGGTCTCAGACTTCTTAACTCTTAAGGAAGAGACATTTCTCATCAGTCAAAAATACAGAGCAAATGACAGGAAGGCAGAAATTGAAAAAGAAGATTTGGCTGACGACGCTATAAGTAAGCTTGTTAACGATGTTCTTGAAGAGAACAAAAAATGATTGTTTCCTGAATAGTCGAATATTATGTTGATGGGCATGTCTGTGACATGCCCGTTTATTTCTCATTAATTTAGTGATTCAAGTTGACGGGGCTAAAAAAGAAAAATAAGGAATATTTCTAAGTACACCGAAAATAATTAATCCGGCCAATATAAAGAAAAGAGAAATGTATTCAGAACGGGAAGCCTTTCTCGATTGCCCTTTCAAATATGCTCTTATCTCTGCAATGTAGTATATTGAAAAAATGGGGATGAGTATAAAAACATAAGGATTAGCGCGAAAGGCAGAAGAAAAATCTAGTCTTAAAATGGCAAAAAACATACGGCCGGTGCCGCAACCCGGGCAATAGAGACCTGTAATCAGGTGAAAAAGACAAGGCAATCCATAGCCGGTCAAGTGATGAACAGCGATATATAAAATGACGATAAAAAAAAGAAATGCGGCTGGACGAGCCAGCCGCATTAGACGTTCCCTCATGAATTAAGCAACCAATTTGTTGAGTTCGTTCTGGATGAGTGCATAATTGACGATACCCAAACCGCAGATCTGAAGAATCAGGAACAAGACCGGATAATTAGAATCCGACGAATGACCTTGAGCCGTCTGAGCCTTGGAAACCAGTTCGCCCATCTTGTAAGCCCAGAAGTATCCGTAAATACCACAGGTCACAATGGTGAGCAGAACAGCGGTTGATCCCTTCATGCTGCTGTCTCCAGCCATTTTTCCGGTATCATCTGTCAGAGAGATCATCCAAATGATTCCATAGATTCCACAGGTTACGAGGGATAAAATGACACACGTTACAATGTTTTTTTGTTGCACAGTGAATTCCTCCTTTTCTTTCATAAATCATATTTTATCATAAACGTTGACGAATTGTAGACAGACTCGTAAAATGATTGAGAAAAAAAGTATGGGAAGACGCGTTTGGCGCAATTTGGAGGAGAATATTATGCCATTAGTAACAACGACAGACATGTTTAAGAAAGCCTACGAAGGCGGTTACGCTATCGGAGCATTTAATGTGAATAACATGGAGATTATTCAGGGTATTACCGAAGCCGGTAAGGAATTGAATGCACCATTGATTCTTCAGGTTTCTGCGGGAGCAAGAAAGTATGCTAACCACACATACCTTGTGAAGTTAGTTGAGGCCGCTTTGATTGAGACCGATCTTCCGATTGCATTACATTTGGATCACGGTGATTCTTTTGAACTCTGTAAGAGTTGTATCGACGGTGGTTTCACCTCTGTTATGATAGACGGATCACATCACGGATACGAAGATAATGTTAAGGAGACCAAAAGAGTTGTAGAGTACGCTCATGCTCATGGCGTTGTCGTCGAGGCAGAGCTCGGACGTCTCGCAGGCATTGAGGATGCGGTCAATGTATCCGCTGAGGATGCGTCCTACACGGATCCCGCACAGGTTCAAGATTTTGTTGAGCGCACAGGTTGTGATTCCTTGGCGATTGCCATTGGTACATCCCACGGTGCTTTCAAGTTCAAGCCCGGACAGAAGCCGCAGCTGCGCTTTGACATTCTCGAAGATATAGAGAAGCGTTTACCTGGTTTTCCGATCGTTCTTCACGGTGCGTCTTCCGTTATTCCGGAGTACGTCAAGATGGTGAATGAAAACGGTGGTAAGATGCCTGATGCAATCGGTATTCCGGAGTCCATGCTCAGACAGGCAGCATCCATGGCAGTATGCAAAATCAACATCGATTCGGACATCCGTTTGGCTATGACCGGAACAATTCGCAAGTACTTTAACGAGAATCCTTCGCACTTTGATCCTCGTCAATACTTGGCACCTGCACGTCTTGCGGTTAAAGAAATGGTCGCTCACAAGATTACTGAGGTTCTCGGTTGTCAAGGAAAGATCTGATTTTTCGCTTAAGCATAATCAATCGTTATTTGAGCAAAGGCAGATATTCACTGCCTTTGCTTTTTTATTACCGTCTGTGTTATACTTTCCGCGCAAAGATCGTATATGAAGAAGGGGTATAAACGGATGGTCAAGCGAGATAAAAACGGATTTCCGTTTGAATATCTTTCTGATAGCAATGGTTTTTCGGATGCAAAAGAATCGTTTCCGGTTCATCCAAATGAACGTCCGAAATCCGGAGGTACGCTCACGCAACAAATACAAATTTTGGCATTGCTGACATTGCTTCTGGTGCTGTTGCTTATAATGATTTTGCTTGCTGCGCGAAGTGTTTCATTGAACAGGCATAATTCTGTCCCTGTGAATACGATGATTTCCATAGAATCACTTCAGATAAATGTCGAATAAATATTGAGATAGTTATTGAGAATTCCCGATATATCAGATATCATCCTCGGACTCGTTTTCGTCCTCGGATATCAATAGTAAGTACTCTTCAATGAACGCATCTAATTGCTCGCCCTTGTTTGCGAAAACGATGTATTCATCGGGAGAAGTATCCTTGGTAAATTGATTTTGGGCATCGGCTTGCTCTTGCTCGAGGCTCTCAATCAATTGTTCGAGTTCTCGGATTCTGTTTATTCGCTTCGCGTTTTCTTTTCTGCGGAGTGCTTTGTTTTTTGTATTGGGTCCCCTGTCAGTCTGAGGTGTGACTTGATGTGATGCAAGGATTGAAGAATCGGTTTTGCTGTCGACTTTTTTATTGTCAATACTTTCGACGAAGTTCCGATATGATATGCGATAACGTTCAAAATCAGAATAGTATCCGATATTATCAGGGTCTAGAAATCCGATAAGGTGGTTGGCACATTTGTTAATGAAATAGCGGTCGTGACTAACAGCCACAATTGCGCCGTTGTATTCCGAAAGAGCTTGCTCGAGTACTTCGCGAGAGGCGATATCGAGATGATTGGTTGGTTCGTCGAGAAAAAGAACGTCGGGCTTTTCTTGGAGAAGACAACACAAATAGAGTCTTGATCGTTCGCCGCCTGAAAGAACGTCAATAGATTTAAAAACATCAACATCCCAAAAGCCGAAACGAGCTAAAAGTGAGCGCACTTGGGTTTCCGTCATTTCGGTTCTGCTATAACACTCATCAAATACGGTTCGCTTTTCATCCGCGAATGGGACAAACTGTCCCATGTATCCAAATTCAGCGTTTGCTGAGATATAGACATGTCCGTCAAAATCAGAGATTTTGCCCAAGAGTAGTTGTAGTAAAGATGTTTTTCCGCAGCCGTTTGGACCTGCAAAAAACAATTTTTCCTGGGCCTTGAGCGTAAAACTGAGATTTTTGAACAGTCGCTTTTCTCCAAAAGCAAGGCCGATTTTGTCAGCCTGAATGATAATTCGATTCGGGTCTCCAATTCGTTCTTGTGGCATAAGCGAAAAACTCAAAGCGCGGTTATCTCTCGCCGCTTTTTGCTTTTCTAACGCTAGTTTGTTATATAGCTTATCAACAACCTTTTCCCGAGCGTGATAAGAAGACATTTTTCTGTGAGACAACATGGTTTGTGTAACACCTTTTTGTCGTTCGATCTCTTTTTCGAGGTTTTCAATTGAACGAGAAAGAGTTTCTTCTATTGCTTTTTTTTGCATAACATAATCTGAATAGTTGCCGGGGAAAGATTTCAATTTAGAGGCGGAAAGCTCGAGGACTCTGTTGCATGTTCGATCAATAAAACGTCGGTCATGAGAAATAATCAAGACGGCACCTTTATAGTGAGACAAAAAATCTTCGAGCCATTCCATGGCGTCCGTATCTAAATGATTGGTGGGCTCGTCTAACAGCAGCAAATCGGGTCGAGTGACAATCAATCGCGCCAGTCCGACTCGCATTTTCTCTCCGCCAGACCATGTATCCATTGAACGGGTCAGGTCTGAAGACTCAAGACCTAACCCGGCGAGCGCGTCTTTCATTCTGTATTCGTAATCATATCCGCCCAAAGATTCAAATTCGGCTGTCGCCAAGGCGTATTCAGAAAGACATTCTTTTTCGTCAGAGTACGTCTTGTGAGCAAGGATTGATTCCAAAGTTTTAATTTTGGCCTGGGCATCTATCAGCTCTCGACTCATTAAAGGATTATTTCCAAGATCCTGCAAACTGATATTTTGTGCAAGATACCCGGTTATCACGCCCCTGCTGATAACGATAGAACCAACATCCGGTTGCTCAATTCCGTTGATGATTTTGAGAAGGGTGGTCTTACCGGCGCCGTTACTGCCGATCAGGGCAATGCGGTCGCCGTCGTTTATCGTCAAGCTGACGCTGTCGAGAACCGTTCTGCCGTGGTAGATTTTTGAAATATTTTGCGCCAGTAATAACTGCATTTTTCACCCCGATTTTTATCCGAAATCATTATACCAGAACAAGTCTGAATCTTATGACAGTAATTCTGTTGATTTAAGAATACTGGATTATTGGATTGTTTTATAAAGAATCAAAGCATTCGGTAATTTTGTCGGCAACTATTTCTGATTGAAAAAACGACGTCATTATGCATAAAAATCATTGACATAAATGTACGTATATCGTACAATACGTATATCGTACTAAATAGACGGGAGAGTTTTTGATGACAGAGCGAAGCACAAATACAAAGGATATTTCGGATTTGTGGTTGGCGATGAAGCGTAAACATCGCAGGCTTTCTCGCGGTCTGGGAACCAGTCGTCTTCTGCGTTTATCGGATAGTGAGGTTGACATTATGTGGATGATGAACTTGTCTGATTCGCTTGTGGTCGGTGATATTTCTAAGAGGCTTGAACTTCCGAAAAGTACGGTGACAGGCTTGGTTGCCCGGCTGGAGTCCAGGGGATATATAGAGCGGCGTATCAATCCTCAGGATTTGCGCACGTTTTCACTTTTTTTGACAGAGCAGGGCAAGGCTCTTGTTTCTGAGTATGACGATTTTGAGAAGGCGCTATTTCATCGGCTAATGGCGCCTTTAACCCATAAAGAGTCTCGTTTGTTTTTGAAATTGCTCTGGTCAATTGTTGATGATGGAGGGAATTTATATGAGTAACTGCATTAACGAAAAGGTATCGGCACTTGTTGTTGATGGGTCATCCGGAGTCGGTCTTGAGTATGTTAGGTATTTTGCGCAAAGAGGAATCAACGTTGTTGTTGTTCATCCTTTGGATGCAAAGATAGATGATGCATATTTGGAAATCTCTTCATCGCATGGCGTTGAAATTGACGGGCTGGCGTTGGATTTATCGAGTAAGGCATCTCTCTTACAACTTCGATCTCATCTGGATGGACTGCGAATTTCTTATTATGTTAACAATGCTATGGAGACATGGATGACTGAGCTGCCCTTGCAGAATCGGCTGGATGCATCTCGCTTTATGGATCTTCATATGAATGCTACGGTAAGTATTAGTCTTTATCTTCTGAAGATGATGATTGAGCGCAACGAAGGAGTGATCATACAGTTATGTCCGGAAACGAGTCGTATAGCTGACGCTCAGTCGGGTTTGGTTTTTTCGTCTGCCAGAACTTTTGCAAGACAGTTTGCGAGAGGTTTATCATCCGAACTTAAGGATACAAAAATTAAAGTCCAAGTAGTCAATTTGGGCGCATACGATAATGGTTCCCTGAATAGAATTTATTCGGGTCATAAGGCATCATCTCGTCGATTAATTTCGGTTTCAGAATTGGTCGTGCGCGCTATGAAAGACTTAGAAGAGAAACTTCTTCTGTCAATGCCTTGCGAACAGAGATCTTTCTTCAAGAAGATTCAAAATATTACTGAGCATGTCGATCAAAGAATGAGCAAAATCTCGTAAGAAATATGAGATTAAAAAGAATCATTTTATAATCAATCCACCGATGATATAATAAATATGTAAAATAAAAGTGATTTCGATTTGCATGAGGTATATATGGATATGAATCTTGATCCAATAGATGATTTGTCCGGTATGAGTAATATGCCCGACTTCTCAGGTTTGCCGGGTTTTGATTTAGATTTGATTCAGAATAAGTCGTATAAAGCGATGGCAGCAAAAATGACTGAATTTGAAATCATTGAGGAGATGAATAAGCTTCGCAAACAAAATAAACGGCAGAAACTTATTCTTGAGGCAATTTGGTATATAGTTAAATCTCAAGGAGCGACTGACGACCAGCTATTAAAAGCATTAGCTGAAGTCGATGTCTCTGAAGTCGATCGAATTAAAAGACAAAGAGAAAACACGACGGATCCATGTCCGAACTGCCAAGTGCCGATGATGAGGACCGAAGGAATCGTTCATCGTTGCATTTACTGTGGTCACGAAAGGATTGGTAATCCGTTTGATTTCTAGGAATAATTTTCAAGTTTATACAAATATCTTGTTGTAAATAGTATATTTTTGTATTATCTATCTTGTCCTTAAGACATATCTTTTCGTGTAATATTATTCACGAATTAAGATATGTCTTTCTTAAATGGCAGAAAACAATCATATTTTCTCGGTGAGCTGTTATTGTAAGCCGCCTGAATCAAAGGTATTCTGAATATGCAAAGTAACCTTGATTTACAATTAGGAGGATTTCATTATGAGTATGACTATGACTCAGAAGATATTGGCCAAACATGCCGGACTGGATCATGTTGTTCCGGGACAACTTATTGAAGCTAAACTTGACTTGGTTTTGGGAAATGATGTGACGACACCTCCCGCGATTGACGTTTTCGAGAAGACGAATGCCACACAGGTATTTGATGCGGCAAAAGTTGCCTTGGTTCCGGATCACTTCACACCCAATAAAGATATTAAATCCGCAGAGCATTGTATGAAGATGCGTCGATTTGCCAAGGCTTTCAACATTGAGAATTACTACGAAATCGGTGATCCCAAAATGGGCGTTGAACATGTCGTTCTTCCGGAGAATGGGCTGATTGCTCCCGGAGATGCAATAATCGGAGCAGATTCACATACTTGTACATATGGGGCACTTGGCGCTTTTGCTACAGGCGTCGGGTCGACCGATTTGGCTTGTGCAATGGCTACCGGACAGACTTGGTTCCGTGTTCCCGAAGCCATCAAGATTGTGCTTTCCGGCTCGTTGCAGGGACATGTGACCGGTAAAGATTTGATTCTTCACATTATCGGTATGATCGGTGTTGATGGCGCATTGTATCAATCCATGGAATTTACCGGTGCAGGCGTTGCTACGTTGTCAATGGCAGATCGATTGACCATCTGCAATATGGCTATTGAGGCCGGTGGCAAGAATGGTATTTTCCCTGTCGATGATAAAACGATTGAATACCTGAAGAAATATGCTCCGGAGCGTTATGCAGCCGAGCGTTACCATGTATTTGCGGCAGATGAAGATGCTGAGTATGTCAGAGTTATCGAGATTAAGTTAGACGAGGTTCAGCTTCAGGTCGCTTTCCCTCATCTTCCGGAAAATACGAAAGTATTGGGTGAATTCGAACGCGTTGATATCGACCAAGTAGTCATCGGTTCTTGCACCAACGGTCGTCTTGAAGATCTTAGATTGGCGGCGTCGATTTTTAAAGGGCATAAGGTCAAGAAAGGTATCCGTTGCATTGTCTTGCCAGGATCGCAAAGAGTATGGAAAGAAGCCCTGAGAGAAGGCCTGATGGAAGTGTTTGCTGATGCTGAGTGTGTTATTTCCGCTGCGACATGCGGACCGTGTTTGGGCGGACACATGGGAATTCTGGCAAAGGGCGAGCGCTGTGTATCAACGACCAACAGAAATTTTGTCGGCCGTATGGGTCACCCGGAATCCGAAGTATATCTCTCCGGTGTTCCGGTTGCAGTTGCCTCGGCAGTTTTAGGATATATCGGTGGCCCGGATGAGTTGTCTAAATAAATAATAGGAGGACCTGACTATGAATGCAAAAGGAAAAGTTTTTAAATACGGAGCCAATGTGGATACGGATGTAATCATTCCGGCTCGATACCTCAATACGTCCGACCCTAAAGAACTGGCGAAACATTGTATGGAAGACATTGATGCGACATTTGTCGATCGTGTTCGTGTCGGCGATATTATCGTTGCCGGTCCGAATTTTGGCTGCGGATCTTCTCGTGAGCACGCGCCGGTTGCAATAAAGGCCAGCGGTGTTTCCTGTGTCATCGCTCCGTCTTTTGCACGAATTTTTTATCGCAATGCCATCAATATGGGATTGCCGATTATGGAATCTAAAGAAGCTTCTGAGCGTATTGGCGATGGCGATGAAGTAGAAGTCAATTTCACCACCGGAGAAATAAAAGACTTGTCTTCCGGTGAAGTGTTTACGGCAAAACCATTTCCTGAGTTTATTCGAAAGATTATTGAAGCAGATGGATTGGTTGGTTATATTGCCGAAAAAGCTAAGTCTTAGTATCTGACTTCTCATTGTTTGGCAATCATATTATAATATTCAGAACACGTTTTATGAGCGTGACGGAGGCAGTATGAGTTCATTCAGAATTGCGGTCATACCCGGTGATGGGATTGGCCCGGAAGTAACAAACGCGGCTTGTGCAGTTTTAGAGCAAATTGGTCGCAAGTTCGATCATCAGTTTGATTTTTCAGAACTGTTGGCCGGTGGCAGCGCAATTGATGCAACCGGAGATGCTTTGCCCGCCGCTACATTAGCTGCATGCAAAAATAGTGATTCTGTCTTGCTCGGCGCTGTCGGTGGTCCGAAGTGGGATGATCTCCCAGGCAATCGACGTCCGGAAAGAGCACTTTTGGATTTGCGTGGCGGCTTAAATCTTTACGCGAATTTGCGTCCGGCAATTTTGTTCGAGGCGTTATCTGTAGCCAGTCCTCTTAAGGCGGAAATCGTTGACAAAGGTATAGATATCATGATTGTCAGAGAGCTGACAGGTGGTTTATATTTCGGTGAGCGAGGACGTCGTGCAGGCGGGAATTTGGAAGATGGCACGCCTATGGGTGTGGAGGCTTATGATACAGAAGCTTACAGCGAAGTCGAGATTGAGCGTATTGTTCGAGTCGGATTTGATATGGCTATGGGACGAAGTAAAAAATTAACCTGCGTTGATAAAGCCAATATTCTTGAAAGTTCTCGCTTGTGGCGCGAAGTAGCGAATAAGATTTCATCTGAATATCCTGAGGTTGCTTTGGATTTTATGTATGTTGACAACGCCTCTATGCAGTTGGTTCGACGTCCGAATGATTTTGACGTTATCGTAACAACGAACATGTTCGGTGATATTATTTCGGATGAAGCGGGTATGATTACCGGATCTATCGGTATGCTTCCTTCAGCTTCGCTCGGAAAACCCGGTACCCCGGGAATGTATGAACCGGTTCACGGTTCCGCTCCGGATATTGCAGGAATGGATATGGCAAACCCCTTGGCGGCAATATTATCTGCAGCGATGATGCTTCGGTGGTCGCTTTCTTTGACTCGAGAAGCGGACGCAATCGAGAAAGCGGTAACGGATGTGATTGCTTCGGGTTGGCGCACGAAGGATATTGCATACGGACAAGATGATAAGGTTATCGGCACAAAGGAAATGACTGCGAAAGTGATTGCGTCAATTGTCTGATGCCCCGTATACGGGGCTTTGCTGAGACAGTCAAGAAGAGTGGGGCAGACTTACTCTTCTTTCGCATATAATTTCCAGTCTTTTGTACGTTACCATAAGGAGTGAGATATGATGAAAAATCGAAGCAGACAAATGACCGACTCAATTAATCGTGCACCTCACCGTTCGTTGCTTTATGCACTTGGGATGACTGAAGAAGAAATGAAGCGTCCGATGATTGGTGTTGTCAATTCTTTTAACGAATTGATACCGGGTCACATTCATTTAAATGAACTGGCCCAATGTGTCAAAGATGGCATTCGCCTTGCGGGCGGTGTCCCCATGGAGTTTCCGGCAATCGGTGTATGTGACGGTACGTCAATGAACCATATCGGAATGAAATATTCGCTTGTTAGTCGTGATGTCATTGCCGATTCGTGTGAGTTAGTGCTCATGGCACAACCTCTTGATGCCGTAGTATTCATTCCCAGTTGTGACAAAATCGTGCCCGGCATGCTCATGGCTGCTGCAAGACTTGATATACCGGCAATTTTCGTGACCGGAGGACCGATGCTACCCGGTAGTTACGGCGGACAAAGAGTCGGACTATCTAATTTGTTTGAAGCTTCCGGGGCTTGTGCTTCCGGTACAATCACAGAGTGCGAGCTCAGCGAGTGGGAGAAGGCTTGTTGCCCGACATGCGGTAGTTGCTCCGGTATGTATACGGCAAACACAATGTGTTGTCTTACTGAGGCGATGGGTATGGCTCTTCCCGGATCGGGGACTATTCCCGCAGTATTCTCTGAGCGCCGTCGATTGGCTAAGCAAACAGGCATTCAGATTATGAAGGTTCTTGAAAAGGGCATTACGGCTCGACAAATTATGAATAAACAATCGCTTGAGAATGCAATGCGCATGGATATGGCGCTTGGCGGCTCAACAAACAGTGTACTTCACTTTCTCGCTATTTCCAGAGAGTGCGGTTCTCCGTTAACGGTCGACGACATCTCGAGAATTGCTCAAACAACGCCCCAACTTTGCAAGCTGAATCCGGCAAGCGACCTGTTCATTACCGATTTGAATGAAGTGGGGGGCATATCTTCAGTTATTAAGGAATTATCAAAGGGCGGGTTCTATAACACCGATTGTCTGACTGTTGATGGCACGATTAAAGAGAGAATACAGGGTGTCGGCGGTTCAGATGGTTTGGTCATACGCTCACACACGGACCCCTATGCTAAGGATGGCGGACTAGCGATTCTTAAGGGCAACCTGGCTCCGGAGGGAGCGGTGGTAAAAAAGGGTGCGGTCTTACCCGAAATGATGGTTCATACCGGACCGGCTCGAGTGTTCGACTCTGAAGAAGAAGCGACGGAGGCCATTTTCTCAGGCAAAATTAATGCCGGGGATGTCATTGTAATTCGCTATGAGGGCCCGAAAGGCGGACCCGGAATGCGAGAAATGCTTACACCTACTTCAGCAGTGGCAGGAATGGGGCTCGATAACAGCGTGGCATTGATAACGGATGGTCGATTTTCAGGAGCGACAAGAGGGGCAAGTATTGGCCACGTTTGTCCAGAAGCAGCTGTTGGCGGGCTTCTGGCATATGTTAATGAAAATGATAGCATTACCGTTGATATACCGAATCGCAAGATTCAATTGAATGTTTCCGATGAAATTCTGTCGCAAAGAGAGCCGGCGAAATTGCCTCAACGTAGGCTAAGTGGCATACTTTCAAGGTTTGAGCAACTCGCGGATGCAGCTTCAAACGGAGCCAGCATGAATCGTGTGCAACATTCAACACCAAATGAATAAGCTGAGACAAGAAGAAAGAGAGGTGTTTCAATGAATGGTGCAATGACCATTATTAATTTTTTAAAGAAAAAGGGCGTGAATCCGGCGTTTGGATATCCCGGCGGATCCGTTATTGTACTTTATGATGCAATTTATCAAACTCAATTTCCTCATGTGTTAACACGGCATGAGCAAGGGGCGGTTCATGCCGCGGAAGGATATGCGAAGGTTACCGGCCGTCCGGGAGTCGTATTTGCCACATCCGGACCCGGAGCTACCAATCTCGTGACGGGTATCGCTGATGCTTATCTTGACTCGGTTCCGTTACTGGCAATCACCGGCGCGGTCGCCAGAGACAGCATTGGTAAAGATGCTTTTCAAGAAGCGGATATCACCGGTATTACTCAACCGATAACAAAATATAACTATCTTGTTATGACGCCGGAAGACTTGATTCCGACACTCGAAGAAGCCTGGCAATTGACGACCGAAGGTCGTCCCGGACCGGTTTTGGTCAACGTTCCCAAAGATTTATTTACCACTGAAATCCCTGTAGATCAATCGAGCGGAGAAGGCGTTATCATTCATCGTCCAAAACGAAAAGAAGCAGTTGACATGGTTTCGCAAGTATTTGATGCATTGAAAAATGCAAAACAACCGCTACTTCTCATCGGTGGTGGCGTCGTAATCTCAGATGGCGCATGCGAGGCTTTATCCGAGTTTATGAGCAAAAGCGGTATGCTCGTTGCGACAACCATGATGGGCAAGGGCGCTATTGATGAAAATCATCCGAAATATCTCGGAATGGTCGGAATGCACGGTACCCCGCAAGCCAATGTTGCAATCGGAAAGTGTGACTTGCTTTTGGCCGTAGGATGTCGATTCTCAGATCGAATAATCGGAAATCCTTCCAAATACAATGCGTATGAGGGTCGTACGGTGATTCATGTGGATATTGATCCCGCAGAAATCGGCAAGAATATTCGTCCGCACATTGAGATCGAGGATGATGCCTGTTCATTTTTTTCACATATGAATTTAAAGTTCCCCGAAGATTCACTTGAAGGACTATGGACTGAGTGGAATGAACGCATATCAGAAAAGAGGATTCGGTATCAAGGAATCAAGGACCGTTTGCACGAGCTTGATGATCGTTTATTACCCGAGGCGGTGGTATATGCCATTTCTCAGGCGTATGTCGGAGAAAAACCAATTTTGGTTACCGATGTCGGTCAACAGCAGATTTTTGCGGCACAGCATTTTCAAGTTGAAAGCCCACGTTCGTTTTTGACATCCGGTGGCTTGGGGACAATGGGAACCGGTTTGCCGTATGCGGTCGGTGCTGCAATTGCCGCTCCGGAGAGACCGGTGGTCTTGTTTGTCGGTGATGGCGGATTGCAAATGACGATTCAAGAGTTTGGACCTTTGAAATCGATGAATCTTAATGTCAAAGTTATCATTATGGATAATCAGCAGCTTGGCATGGTTCGTCAGTGGCAAGAATTGTTTTTCGAAAAACGATACAGTCAGACGCTTCTTGAAAACAATCCGAATTTTATTCAGATTGCGGATGCATACGGACTTAAGGGAGGTCGCGCAACCAACAAGGACGAGTTGATTGAGCAGATCAAGATTATGCACGACACAGATGGGCCTTATGTTCTACACGTCATGCTTGATATTAAAGAGCTGGTATACCCGATGATACCGGCGGGTAAGAATCCGGAAGATATGATGATGCCGGGAATGTAATCAATAAAGCGGGCTCCCGAAAAGGAGCCCGTTTTGTCTTTGCTATGTAAAAGAGATTATTGTGCTTCAAGTAAACGTGGTACGGGTGTCGGGCGGTTTTGACGATCTAGTGCAACAAAGGTTGCATGAGCGGTATTTATTTCTTCACGAGAGCCGTTCAGTTGTTCGACGAAAGTTGAAATTTTAACTTTCATGGATGTTCTACCGACGGATTCGACTTCTGATATCAACACGAGTGTCGAGTTGATTTGTGCCGGAGCCTTAAATTCCAGGTGGTCGATAGCTACGGTGGTGACTTCGGTTCCTGCATGTCTTCTGGCACATATTGCACCGACGACATCAATCATCTGAAGCAGTGCTCCGCCAAAAAGTCGACCGGAACCATTGGTATGCCGATACATGACTATTTGAACATGCTCTGTGCGGGAATCGTTTCTGCTCTTAATTTTTGAAAAACGATAAGCCTCTTCTGTTGCAATTTCGTCGACCAACTTATTCAGTTCGCACTCAAAATATTGTTGAGTCTTCAATAGTGCATCTACGGGATTTTCTGAAATAGGCTCGCATTTATCAGTATTCATGATGATCCTCCGAAGAGTTGTTTTCTGAATTATATCAAAAAAGATCTCTTGTGCGTGAGGTCTTGAGTGAATTACTAAGATATTATATTCATCTTCTCGCCAAAATCTTACTAATTGCTCGTCGGATGATGAGTATATATATTAATTGATCAGAATCCGGATTTCAGTAGGGTATCTTAACCGTTTAGAGTCGATTCAATTATTATTCTGTCTTGTTGGTTAATATCACTTGACGTTGTATAATATTTGTAGTCTATAAGCGAGGTGGAGAGATGTCTAAGGACCCTTTTATTGCAATCATTGATTTTGGGTCACTTGCATTAAGACTCAAGATATTTGAAACTTTTCCCAATCGTAAGCCCAGGGAAGTAGAGTCTGTTCGGACCTATTTTTCATTTGGTGCCAAGACATATCGTGACGGCTATGTAACGGCAGAACAGATTGCCGAGTTTTGTGAAATTCTCGACGGATATCGCATGAAGATGAAGGAGTACGGTGTTGCAAAAGCGGTTTGTGTCGCGACCAGTTCTTTTCGCGAGGCCAGAAACAAAGATTTTTTGGTTGAGCAGATTCGGTTGCGGACAGATTTTAAGGTGAAGGTTATTGATAATGCCCAAGAGCGCTATTATCATAATTTAGCGGTCAAAGAAGACCAGCCGGACTTTGTCGACATCATTCGGAACGGTACGATGATGCTTGATATCGGAGCCGGAAGCATTCAGGCTACCGTTTATGATAAGTCGGAGTTTGTTTTTAGCCAGAATATGCTTTTGGGGTCTCTGCGTGTCAGTGAGTTATTGTCAGATTTAGAGCGCAAGACGACTCACTACACAGAAGTTCTTGAAGAATTTATTTCTCAAGATTTGGATGATTATCACTCAGTTGAGCCTAAGGGCATTAGTTATAAGGAGTTTATTGCATTTGGTGGAAATATCGGATTCATCAAGACTTTAGCGGGATTGTCGAGTCGAGCATATTGTTTTTTGACCAAGAAGCAGTTTTTGGATGTCTATGAACTCTTGCTCCGGACAAAATCGACCGATCTTTCCTTGACGCATAATGTGCCTTCTTTGATTGCTTCGCTGTTGCTGCCGACAGCCATACTAATTAAGAAAATGCTGGACTACACCGGATTGGATGGCGTGCATTTACCGGCGGCCTCATTAAGTGACGGTGTCGCGTATCATTTGGCCTACGATTCCTGGGGGTTCAAGCTCAAACTGGATCCGGAACTCGACTTAATTGCAGCTGCAAGGCATATCGCCAAACGTTATCGAAGTGATAAGAAGCATACGGAGAATGTCGAAAAGCATGCGCTTTCAATTTTTGATTCCAGTGTTAAGTATCACGGTATGGGCTCACAAGAGCGCTTGCTATTACGAATCGCCGTCATTCTTCATGAGGTAGGTAAATATATTCATGTCAGCAAACACGGTTCCCGGTCGTATCACATCATTAACACGACGGAGTTGATTGGCCTCAATGAAAATGAGCGTGAAGTCGTTGCCTGCTGCGCAAGGTTTTATGCAAAGCCGGAGATGTTTTCCGATCGGTTTTATACCTACTTGCCATCCGAAACAAAAATGCTGGTCTCAAAACTGACCGGAATATTGCGTATCGCAGATGCGATGGATGCGTCGCACCGTCAAAAAATTCGAAGCACATCGATTACAGCAAGCACGGATTCGCTGACCATTCTTTGTGACAGCGCCTATGATTTGACGTTTGAGGAGTGGGCTTTTGAACAGAAACGTGTACTCTACAGTCAGGTGTTTGGCGTAACTCCAAGTCTTCGTCTTAGGAGGCCAACAAAATGAATTCCAAGAATGAAAAGAAAAAATCTCAGAAGACCGGCGATAAAAAGAATACGGATAATGCCGGCATTGAGTCTAATCCCGAGCGTTTTTTCAACAGAGAACTCAGTTGGCTTGAATTCAATGACAGAATTCTTTTTGAATCGAGAGATACGAAACATCCCTTGCTGGAGCGTATCAAGTTTCTATCAATTACTGCATCGAATTTAGATGAATTCTATATTGTTCGAGTTGCGTCATTAAGGGATATGCAGAGCATTCACTACAACGAGCGTGACATATCCGGATTGACGGTGGACGAGCAACTTGAAAAAATTGATCAAAAAACAAGAAGCAGTATGGCGCTGATGTATTCAACATATTCAAGATCACTTCTGCCTTCTCTTCAAGTTCACGGAATCAGTATTCTTGATTACGAACAATTGGATAAAAAGGCAAAGGCATTGGCGGATCGATACTTTATGTCGACGCTATATCCTATACTGACACCGATGGCCGTTGATGTGTCTCGACCTTTTCCGCTTATATACAGTAGGCAACTCAATATTTGTATATTGGCCGTGCGCCGAAATGTCGAAGATATTTCGACTTCTGTTAATTCTATTTCGGCTGGAGATGAGGAGCTATTGTTTGCGACCCTTCAAGTCCCGACAGTTGTACCGAGACTTTTTGAGTTCAGAACGTCAAACGGAATCGGATTTGTACCCATTGAGCAAATTATTCGAGCGAATATTCATCTCCTATTTACCGGTGTGGATATTATTTCGACCGGGTTTTACAGAGTGATGCGAAATGCGGACCTCGATATAGATGAAGACGAAGCGGAGGACTTGCTTAAAGAAATTGAAGAGCAAGTTCGTATGCGTCGTTATGGTGAAATTATTCGTTTGGAAATCAATGAGGACATGGACCTGAATTTATTGAAGTATATATCGGATGCACTTGAAATCGATCGAAAAGATATTTTTTGCGTTACCGGTCCGATCGATTTGACTTTTTTGATGCGCATGTATTCCGGTATAGCCCATAGCTATCCGGCTTTATGCGATGCACCTCATACACCACAAAAGCCGTCGATGTTTGATGGTACGGATAATATTTTAGACCAGATACGCGAAAAGGATCGCTTAATGCATCTGCCGTATGAGTCTTTTGAACCGGTCGCTGCGTTTTTGGATCAGGCGGCGCGAGATCCGAAAGTATTAGCTATCAAACAGACGCTTTATCGTGTCAGTAAAGCTTCTCCGATTATTGAGAGCTTGGCCCTGGCGGCGCAGAACGGAAAACAGGTTATGGCGCTCGTAGAATTAAAGGCTCGATTTGACGAGGAGAATAATATCAACTGGGCGAAGAAACTTGAGAACGCCGGCTGTCATGTGATCTACGGATTGGTGGGTCTCAAAACACACAGCAAGATAACCTTAGTCGTTCGACAGGAAGAGGATGGTATTCGTCGATATCTCCACTTGGGTACAGGCAATTATAACAACATCACGGCCAAAATATATACCGATATCGGATTGTTTACGGCGTCGGAGCCATTTGGCGTGGATGCGTCTGAATTTTTTAATATGCTGTCGGGCTTTTCGCAGCCGCCCGAATGGAGAAGATTTGTTCCGGCACCCTTGTGGATGAAGGACTTTTTTATTCAAAAAATTCGCAAAGAGATAAAAAATGCCAAGGAAGGTAAAAAAGCGCATATCATAGCGAAAATGAATGCCTTGGTCGACGGCAAAATTATTGATGCACTTTACGACGCGTCGGACGCCGGCGTTAAAATTGAATTAATTGTTCGTGGAATTTGCTGTTTGCGTCCAGGAGTTCCGGGGCTATCTGAGAATATAAAAGTATGTTCGATTACCGGACGATTTTTAGAACACTCTCGTATATACTACTTTTTCAATGAGGGCGCCGAAGATATTTATCTGTCTTCGGCAGACTGGATGCCCAGAAATTTAGATCGTCGGGTAGAGTTAATGTTCCCCATAGAGGATGAGGCGTGTCGTAATAGAGTCAAAGAAGTGCTTGATATTGAGCTGAAAGATACACTTCGTTCGCATTGGCTCTGTTCTGACGGTACTTATCACAAGCTTGATTTACGAGGCAAGAAAAAATACGATAGCCAGATTGAGTTGATTCGACTCGCGGATGAATCTGCGAAAGCGAAAGATAGAGAGAGGGAACACAAGGCGTTTGTTCCTGCAGAACCTCCTTCTGATCGTCAATGACAAAATCCGGTATTGAGTTCATATCGCATTCATAATACAAATCATATTTGAATAATAATTGAAACGGAGAAGAGAATCATGAGAATCGAAATGAAGCCCTATCTATTATCCCAAGACCCGGATAAGTTCCGAGAAGTATCATTTGAGTACACCCTCAAGCATTCATCCGGAGCGTCTTTTTCGGTAATCAATCTCGGTGCGCTAATCACAAAGATTATGGTTCCGGATCGATTCGGTCAACTGGCTGATATTGAACTTGGCCATAAGGATTTGGATACCTATATACTGAATCCGTCGTGGCATGGTATCACGGTCGGCAGAAGCGCAAATCGAATCAAGGGGGCCACATTTGAAATAGACGGCGAGAGATATCATATTTCCCAAAATGAGGGAGATAATAATTTGCACAGTGGTTCGCCCGGTTTTCATGATACGTTTTGGAAGGGTACAGTGCTATCGGAATCAGAGGGACAAGATTTCCTGAATCATACCCATATCGATTCAAAGCAGGAGATAGAAGGGGAGGCTGTGCTGTTTGAAATGATTTCTCCCGATGGCGCCGCAGGTTTCCCGGGGAATCTCAAGGCACAAGTGTTTTATGCATGGGGAAAAGACAAGACGCTAATCATAGTATTTACAGCAGAAACGGACAAGAAAACCGTGTTTGCACCGACGAATCACTCCTACTTCAACCTGGAGTCCCATGATGCCGGAAGCGTTAAGGATCACCTTCTTTGGATTAACGCCTCCCGAATAACTAAGAAGGCTCAAGATAATGTACCTGATGGAACATATCTTGATGTAACCGGTACACCATTTGATTTTCAGAAACCGGATTACGTCGGTAAGTCCATGAATGATTCACATCCTCAACTCGCATGCTCCAAAGGTATGGATCAGAACTACTGCTTGGACAACAATGGACACGCTGACATTCCGTCTGCGTATCTTTATGATCCGAAGACCGGCCGTAAGATGGAAATGCTTACAAATTTTCCGGGTGTACAAATATACACAGGCAATCATCTGCTTGCCTGTCCTTCGAAAAATGACGGAACTTACGAGGCGTACTCCGGTATTTGTCTTGAAGCACAAATGTATCCGGATGCGGTGAATCACTCCGAGTTTCCGGATGCGATTATCCAACCGGGAGAGCGCAAGTGCTACTTCACGGGGTATCGTTTTTCGGTCGAAAACTGTCTTTGAGAGAGACGGACCGGATAAAAATCGGCTCGTCAGGATTTGACGACTTAGCATCTTTACAAAAATAGCCCAATCTCATGAACTGGAAGCGAGCCTGATCCGGGCAATCCCGGAGAGACGCTTCCAGTTTTGCATTTTCTATGGTTATAACGGAGTCGTCGCGAACATGTGCAATGTAGTCACAGTCGGCAAGATCGGGTGACTCAACATCAAACAGACGATCATAGAGCTTGACGGTGGCATTGAAAGCTGTGTCAGCGTCTACCCAGTGAATGGTTGACTTGATTTTTCGTCCGTCCGCGGTATTTCCACCGCGGCTGTCGGGATCATAAGTCGCGTATACCGTGTGGACTTTACCTGCGCTGTCTTTTTCGCAGCGAATACACTTGACGACGTATGCGGACTTCAGGCGGACTTCATTTCCGGGAAAAAGTCGAAAGTACTTTTTCTCGGGGACTTCTTGAAAATCATCGGCTTCAATAAATAATTTTTTTGAGAAACTCACTTCTCGGGTTCCGTCTTCCGGATTCTCGGGATTATTCTCAACAGTAAATACTTCGGTTTGATTCTCCGGATAATTCTCAATAATCAGCGTAATCGGTTGTAAAACGGCCATGGCACGAAATGCGGTGCGATTCAATTCCTCACGAAGACAATGCTCCAGAAAAGCATAATCAACAACGCTGTTAACTTTTGAAACACCGTTGCGCTCGTGGAAAGTGCGAATAGAAGAAGGCGTGTAACCGCGACGCCTTAGTCCGCAAAGAGTCGGCATGCGTGGATCATCCCAACCGTCGACGATTCCTTGTTCTATTAAATTGCGAAGTTTTCTTTTGGACATGACTGTGTGCGTGATACCCAGTCTGGCAAACTCAATTTGGCGCGGTTTACAAGGTACCGAGCAATGGTTGATGACCCAATCATATAGCGGACGATGCGCTTCGAATTCTAATGAACATAGCGAATGTGTAATGCCTTCGAGTGCGTCCTCAATCGGGTGAGCAAAATCATACATCGGATAAATACACCAACGATCACCGGTGTTGTGATGGCGGATGCGATTGATGCGATATATAACGGGGTCTCGCATGTTAAAATTGCCGGAAGCCAAATCGATTTTGGCACGGAGCGTCATTTTGCCGTCTTCGAATTCACCGTCTCGCATCTTTTCGAATAGCGCCATGCTTTCTTCAATCGGCCGGTCTCTAAAAGGACTTTTTGCCGGAGTAGAAAGATCGCCGCGATTCAGTCGAACCTCTTCCGGTGTTTGCTCACATACATATGCAAGACCTTTGGTAATCAATTCTTTGGCAAACTCATACATCTGCTCGAAGTAATCGGATGCATAGTAAAAACGATCGCCCCAGTCGTGACCCAACCAGCGAATATCTTCTTTGATAGCGTCGACATATTCTTCGTCTTCTTTGGTCGGATTGGTGTCATCCATACGGAGGTTACAAAGTCCTCCGAAGCGTTCCGCCGCACCAAAATCGATTTCCAATGCCTTGGCGTGGCCTATATGAAGATAGCCGTTCGGCTCGGGAGGAAAACGAGTATGTACGGTCTTGCCGAAAAACTGTCCTCCGGGCGCAATATCCTGCTCAATAATATCGAAAATAAAATTGCTACTCTGATTCATCTCACACCTCTTCGGTTTATTAATTGTTAAATATTGAAAGTCTCGCTCTTGCTATTTCTATTCGATTTAACGATTCTTTCTGTCCAATCAGCAATAAGGCCTCAACCGCACCACCCGGGGTTACAAGGGTTCCTGTAACTGCAATACGCAAAGGCCACATGACAAGTGCGTTTTTGACTCCTTCGGATTCTGCTAAAGCGGTAAGGCGGCTCATCAGCGAATCTTTATTCCATTCTGATATGTCAGAAAGAAGATCAGTGAGTTTTCCTAACATGGATATTGACGTTTCAATGGTAGATTTGCTTTTCTTGTGCTCGAAAAGACTGAGATCATATTCAGGCAATGCTTTTACATAAGAAATTTTTTCGGGTATTTCTATGAACTTTGTGATTCGAGGCTGTAATACCTCGAGTAAAGTCGCGCTAAGAGCTTCGTCAACGCCAAGTTGGCGGTAATACGGCGCAGCATGTTCATAAAAAGCCCTCGCGTCCATAGCACGAATGTACTCTGAATTAAACCAATCCAGTTTGTCATAATCGAAGGTTGCCGGAGACTTGCTTATCCCATCTATCGAAAAAGCACGAACCAATTCTTCCAGAGAAAAGACTTCTTGGGTGTTGTCTTTCGGGCACCAACCTAATAATGCAATATAATTGATTATGGCTTCCGGTAAATATCCTTCGGCGACTAAGTCTTCAAAACCGGTAGCTCCGTGTCGCTTGGAAAGTTTGGATACGGTACCGTCCGGGTTTTTGCCTTGAATCAGAGGAAGGTGAACATACTCAGGAATGTTCCAGCCAAATGCCTGATACAGAAGATTATACTTGGGCGTCGAAGACAAGTATTCACTTCCGCGTACAACGTGAGTAATACCCATTAAATGGTCGTCGACAATATTGGCAAAATTATAGGTAGGGAAACCATCTGCCTTAATAAGAACCTGATCCTCTAAGTCTTTATTAGGAACGCTGATTTCACCGTAAACATGATCAAAAAATGTCGTAACGCCTTCAAGGGGGACTTTCTGACGAATGACGTGAGGCATATTCAACGCAAGCTGCTCTGCGACCAAATCGTCGCTTAATGTTCTGCAGTGACGATCATATCCTGCAGAATCAGGATTGTCGGAAGAGAGTCTTAGTTGATCAAGACGCTCCTTTGTACAAAAACAGTAATATGCTTTACCCTCGCGAACTAATTGCTCGGCATACGGGCGATAAAGGTGCATGCGCTCGCTTTGTACGTAGGGACCACAGGGACCTCCGATATCAGGACCTTCGTCATGGATCAGGCCGGCACACTTAAGAGTCTGAAAAATAGTGTCCGTTGCGCCTTCAACGAGGCGTTCACGATCTGTGTCTTCAATTCTCAATACGAAACTTCCGCCCATGGACTTGGCGAGCAAGTATTCATAAAGTGCCGTGCGAAGATTTCCGACGTGCATAAATCCGGTTGGGCTTGGCGCAAATCGAGTGCGAACGCCTGAAAAAATTATGGCTGAATTTGGCATAGAACACCTCATCACTGTAATACTAAATACATATATTACCATTAAAATCGCGTTTCAGAAACACGAAAAGCGCTGTGGAATAAAGATATATCTATTCACAGAGCATTAATAAAAGTGATATTATTATCATTAGCGAAATTTTGGAGGTCAATCAAGTGAATCGCATGGATATCGGCAGTGGCAAATGGGCTGTTATTGGTCATAATATTGCCAAGGCTTCCATTTCAGAGCATATTTTGAAACTCACTACGCAACCGAGAGTTGTTATTCTCACGGATCGCGAAGTATCGGGATACTATCTGAAAGAATTAGTCGAGCATCTAAGTCCGATTGTTACAAACCCATCTATAATCATTGCAGATGGCAACACCATGTCCAAGACCATTGACGCGATTAAGCCAATTATTGAGAGGTTATTGGATATCGAATTCGGTCCTCGCGATTTGCTGATTGTTTTGGGTGGCGGTGGACTCATTGACGTCGCGCGTTTCGTCATCGGGATTCTAAACCGACCGATGCAAACGCTCATTGTACCGACTACACTACTTTCGATGGTTGAAGTATCTCAGAATAACAAGGCTTACTTGAGTTTTCAAAGTCACAAGGATTTGTTGCAGATTGAGGCTCAGGTCAGCGACGTTATCATCGACATCGCTTTTCTTCAGTCGCTTTCGAAGCGTATCATAAATAACGGCACCGCCCAGATTATTCTATACGGATTGCTGGTCGACAAAGAATTACTGACGAGGCTTTCCGTTCCCGGTGATTTAACCGGATTAATTGAGGCGGCCATTCGATCGGGAATGAAGATCCGAAAAGAGAAACCGCAACTATTGTGTTACGGGAAAGAAATCGCTGATGCTATCGAGACGCATTTTCGATTTTTGAAGTACAATTCCGGTGAAGCGCTGGCGCTTTCTCTGATGGCAATGAATGGTTCACCAAAGTTTGAAGAGCTTTATCGTCGTCTTGAACTACCAATAAGATTAGATGGTGTATCTCGCGAAACTTTGACAAAAAGGATTCTCAGCCGATTGGACTATCAAGAAGATTCCGTTTCCATTATGATGAAAGATAATAACGGTTCTGTCGGGCCCGTGCGAATGAATAAAATGATGGCTCAATCTTACTTTGACCGCACTCTCGGCATGATATTATCAACATGAGGTATATAATGACAATCCATAAAACGACTGAAAAACTCAGTAAAATTTCCGGACGATTTTTACCGATGTTACTCGTAATCATTTCGCTGGTTTCGATATCTTTAAGTGCATGCTCTGATACAGCCAACGAAGATATCAAGCCCGCCGCTTACGGGGATTACGGCTCTGAATTCGCGCTGAAACTGGCAACCACTTACCCGAACCGTCACTCTTTTTCATATCAAGAGAAGCAAGCCGGGGAGATGATCCGAGACGAATTAATCAGTATGGGTTACGAAGTAGAAACTCAGAATTTTTCTGTTGAGGGTCTTTCATCGCAGAATTATATAGTCCGGATTGAGGGCGAAGGTTTTATGCGGCGGGAAACAGATGAGAAATATCTGCCGATTCGAAAAACAGTCGTGATCGGAGCACATTATGATACGCCTCAGCCGGCGTTTTTCGAACCCGCTGAGGGCGAGATCCTGCCACATTATAACGGCTTGCAAAATAATGCTTCCGGTGTGGCGGCGCTGATGACTTTTGCTAAGCAAGCAGTCAACTACAACTACGCTTACGATGTTGTTCTGGTGTTTTTCGGAGCATCGTCTTCAAATTACGCCGGTTCAGATTTCTTTTTGGGTTCGATGGATCAGGAGGCTTTCTTGTCTCTAGAAGTCATGTATTGCATAGAAAGTATTTATGCCGGAGATAAGCTTTATGCCAGCTCCGGACGCAATTCATTGGAGCCGGGTAAAAAGTATGAGAAACGCAGAAAACTCTATGAAGCATACGATGTTGTCTATGACAACATGTTGAATTCGAAGAATGGAGTGGATTTGCTATACAACATGTCCGGAGCTTATGTAGATGTCAACGGTGATAGTCAGGTTGATATTTATCGAGAAGTGACGTTAACGCCTTCCGATCATTTGCCTTTTGATGCAAAAAATGTGCCGGTCGTGTTTATTGAGTCGTATGATTATAATTTTCCGGTGGTTGAGCAAATGAAAGAGACAAAGAATCTGAACCTTCAGCGCACAGGAGGCTTTGTTCGAGGGACAATACAGGATTCGTCGACCCTTTTGTTAGAAGAAATCGGCAAGGAACAGCTTGAGAAACGAATTAACAATGTAGCGTTCATTCTATTAGAGTCAGTGTACAAGGGTTCTCACAACTGCGTTCCGACATCCTCGTACGATAAAGGAGTGCGCTTAGATCCGATACACACAGTTGAAGTAGCAAAAGATCCTCGTGCAAAAGAAACCGAATCGGAATAATTTCTGAATTGCATATCAATTGAAATAGAAGAAAAACTTCAATACGTCGCCGGATTCCCATCGGAAATTAATCGACTGGAATTCGCCGGGCTTCAAAGTCGAGACTTTGTCTTTGCCGTCGCAAGTCGGCTTGATGACGAACTCGGGGTTATCGGGCAGGTCTTCTGAAAAGTATCCGATTAATTCGTGATCGTTTAGAGAGACATTCGCATTGATGCAATTCTCCGGAATCAAAACATCTAATCGAAAGCGTGCCGGCTGCGTACACTGAAAAAGAAATCCTAAGCACAAGCGATCCGATGCTTTCGAAATTACTCTTTGGGTGACGACTACGGTAGTATCATCTGTCGACATTTCATAAATGTTGTCAACGTAATCTGATACAATTAATCCGTCAAATCTATCTCCTGAGATGAATCGATTTTCAGACGGATTGGTTTGGTTCAAATTGTGATCAATATCGTTGGTCATATTTACACCCTCATTGATTTGTTTTTTCTATTGATGATATAGTATAGAAAAGATGGCTCACTCTTGCAAGCAACAGACATTATTATGTTGCTTTACATTAATTATCGGAGGCAAAATGGAAAAATATCGATTTGGTATAGCCGGTCCGGGTGTGATAGCCGAAAAATTCCTTCAAGGCCTTATGGTTACTCCGAATGTTGTTCTTGCCGGCGCCGCATCCAAAGACGTAGCCAGAGCTAAAAGTTTTATCGATAAGTATATTTCGAAATATCCCGCTGCAAAAGCATATGGAAGTTATGAAGAAATGGCTTTGGATCCGAATATTGACGCAGTGTATATTTCCAATCTAAACGATGCACACTGCGCAACGGCGCTCTTGTTTCTTCGACATAAAAAACCTG
Source organism: Clostridiaceae bacterium (assembly GCA_012718915.1). Lineage (GTDB taxonomy): Bacteria > Bacillota > Clostridia > Saccharofermentanales > Saccharofermentanaceae > DUPM01. The sequence continues at coordinate 3,056 of JAAYBI010000069.1, read as the reverse complement.
TTATTTGCGAAAAACCCTTTGCTCTCAATGCTCAAGAAGCGGAGCAGATGATAGATTGTGCCCGTGAAAACAATGTCTTACTGATGGAAGCGATGTGGACGCGATTCTTGCCCGTTACGCAAAAGGTTGTTTCTTGGATTAAGGATGGTCGCATCGGTCAGCCTTTACACGCAATTGCTGATTTTGGCATGGCGCTGATTGACCGTCCCGAGCATCGGACGCTGTCGTTTCAAAACGGAGGAGGCGCCTTGCTTGATTTGGGCGTCTATCCGATATCGTTTTTCAATATGCTATTTGGCGGAGAGCCAATCGATTGCAAGAGTTTTGTGGCGAAGGCAAGTACAGGCGTTGATATCTCTTTTGACGCAATGCTCCGTTATAAAATGACCGAAAACGCATTTGGTCAAGATCATGTGACGGCTTATACAACAGTATCGATTGATAAGAATATGACAAATCGTATGTTGATTATCGGTCAAGAAGGATCAATCGAAATCGCAAATTTTTTTGCGGGCCAATCGGCTACATTATATCCGCCGGCAGAGCCGGCAATTGTTATGAAAAGAGACGCGATTGAGTTGTTTATTCCTGAAATGGTTGATTTAGGTTATTCTTGTGAGATAAAGTCATTCTTGAATTGTCTGAATAATGGATGGAAAGAGAATCCGATTATGCCGCTGTCCGATACATTACATGTTATGAAAACGATGGATTTACTTCGTTTCCAATGGCAAATGATATTCCCCCAAGAACAATAAAAAAACGACGCTTTCGCGTCGCTGATTTCAATGAATACTAGTTGGTTCCACTTAGTAAAGCGTTGGCATTTTTAATGAGCGAAAATCGAAAAAATACACTTGAAAGTGCAAGTAAAAAACGATAAAGCATGATACTGAAAGGGCAAAAATAAGAATGCCAAAAAGCCTCGGGCATCTGGTTTCGTTGGTAACCTGGGATTTGCAAATTGCATCGTGGACGACACCGGAGCTTTGTGAAAGACCAAAGATGAGGCTTACGGGAATTCCTATCGGTGCAAGTGCAATTGTTAACGTTTTTAAGAATGAGCGAAGAATGGAACGAGCGATGAATAATTCGCCGGGAAATTCAGTTTCAATATTTGCTAAGATTTTGCCCGGGGTAGCACGTAGTAGGAGAGTACTCAATAATTCATAAATAAAGTAAAAACAAATGTAGAAGACGTAAACTTGCAAATATGCAGTGGATTCTCCCCGGGAAAAGCGAACAGTTATGCTAAAAATCGAATAGTATTCAAGGAGATAAACAATACCGCACAACAATGAAGCAACGATGATCAGATCAAGGAAAAGGGCAGCAAATCGACGAGAAAAGGGAGCGTCGTTCATGGGAGGAGCCTCCGTCTGTTTGATCTGTGTGAAGAGCACGCAATTATTTCTTTGATAATAATACGTAATCGTATCATTTATGATTCTATTCGTCAAATTTTTCCTAGATATTATGGCCGCGATATTGGTTTGAACTTTATAATACTGAATCTAATGCATCTTATAAAGATCATCAATACTACACTGAAAGAGCGCCGCAATAATCGGCATACGTTCGGCTCGAGGCATTTTCTTCCCCATTTCCCAAGCAGAGATCGCAGTCTGATCAAGGCCGAGTTTTGTGGCGACCTCCTGCTGGCTCATCCCGCACCTTTTTCGATAGTATTCAAATGCGTTCATAAGGCCCCCTAATTATGAATTTAATTCATAATCATTATATCGAAAAAAAGAAAAATCGTCCGAGTCAAAAGAAAAGTTGCCTCAAATGGCCTTAAAAGCCGACTGAGACAACTTATTTATTTATGAAATAGTATAAGAATCAGACCTTGGTCACCCAACCGTATTGATCCTCAAGTTTGCCGCTTTGAACACCGGTGATTGTGTCGTACACCATTTTAGCTACCGGGCCGATTAAGTTGTTGTTGATGATAATGACATCGTCCTTGTACTTAAGCTCACCCACAGGAGATATAACAGCTGCAGTACCGGTTCCAAAAGCCTCGGTCAGACGATTATCACGACCGGCGGCAATAATTTCATCGATGGACACCTGTCGTTCTTGTACTTCCATGCCGAGTGATTTGGCAAGCTCAATGCAAGTGCGACGGGTTATCCCGGGCAGTATACTACCGTTGAGAGCAGGCGTTACAAGTACACCGTCGATAACAAAGAACATGTTCATTGACCCGACTTCTTCGATGTATTTCTGCTCGATGCCATCGAGCCAAAGAACCTGAACATAACCGCTTTCGTGTGCTTTATGCTGAGCGATAAGGCTTGCAGCATAATTGCCGGCACACTTGGTATAACCGGTGCCGCCTCTGACAGCTCGGACATATGTCTCCTCGACATAAATCTTGATTGGATTGATTCCTTGCGGGTAATAGGCGCCCGAAGGAGAAAGAAGAATCATAAATTTGTAAGTCGAGGAAGGTCTGACGCCAAGATAGGGATCTGTCGCGAAAACAAAAGGACGAATGTATAGCGACTCGCACTCGCCGGTCGGAATCCAGTCCTTATCAAGATCGACCAGCGTTTTGGTCGCATGGACACAAAAATCAGGATCAATATGAGGGATAACCAAGCGATTGTCAGACTCGTTAAGTCGCTCATAATTGAGCTCCGGGCGAAACAAATTGACAGATCCGTCGCTGCAACGATAAGCTTTTAGTCCCTCAAAAACGGCCTGCCCATAATGAAAGACCATCGCAGTCGGTTCAATGGATATCGGTCCGTAAGGCTCAATTCTCGGATTAATCCAACCTTGACCTTCCACGTAATCCATGACAAACATGTGATCAGTGAAGTGCTTTCCGAAAGGCAAGGCTTGCCCCGGAACCGGCTTACTGCGCGGTGAAGTGGTTTTTGTAATTTTAATCGATGGGAACATAAAGAAGCCTCCTTAGCCGTTTTCATTGGTATTATAATACGATATGAATCATTTAGGACCAAATATTACTAAATCCATGAAAATTTTGATAAATATACATCTCTACTGTTTGGCTCCGAAAAAAATTTATGCTATTTGACAAT
>JAAYBI010000068.1 GCA_012718915.1 Clostridiaceae bacterium | reverse complement strand
GAAACTCGCTTCGGGAGGCCGGTGAACCTACTCAATGCACTCAGACGCGGATTGAGTAGGCCCGTCAAGGACAAGAAACTCGCTCCGGGAGGCCGGTGAACCTACTCAAATGCACTCAGACGTGGATCAAAGGAACATCTTCAGGTTCAAAAGGGGTTCCGTCAAAATGCAGAATGGACCATATATCTTCAAAATTAGACCCGTTGATGTTATTCGCAAGGTCTTCATCGGTAATATTCCCGATGAGAAGTCCGGCTTTGTTGATGTACCGGAGTTTTCCATCCGGAGCATCTGCAATGACAATGCCGGCCTGACTGTGCTCAAAAGCCGCGTTGATAGTAATCTGCGATTCGAAAAGCGCCAGTTCGGCTCGCTTGCGATCCGTAATATCCATCGTGCTGACTTGAACACCCGTGATTTGCCCGGCCGTATTCATAACTTTGGCATAAGTACTGACAAACCATTTGGATCCGGTATCAAATTCAATCAAGTCCTCATATTCCTGAGACTCTTCAGTCGATATAGTTTTTCGAATTCTCTCCAAATAATTGTCGGCTTCATCTTCGGAAACGAAGCCGCGTATGGATTTGCCGACATAATCCGAAAGGTCGCTTTTCGTATATTCAAGCGCTTTTCTGTTAAAGGAGACCAGAATACCTTCAGGTGTGAAATAGCTGATGGCGACGCCCGAATTATCAAACAGACATCGATAGCGCTCCTCACTATCCTGTAACGCCTTCTCGCCGGCTTTTTGCTTGGAAATGTCCTGTGCCGCGCCCCAAATCGAAACAATTTTGCCGGATTCGTCTCTTTCGGCCTCAGCCCGAATCCACATCCAGCCATGGGAACCGTCCGGTTTAATGGTTTCCAATTCTAATTCATAAGGAAGCCCTTGTTCTACGGCGTGGGAATGCGCGATTGAAAGTTTCTGCCAACCATCCGGAGTAAATAACTTCATATGCTCTACAGATGTCGGAGCGGGCAAGCTCGGGTCAAGCCCGGAAATTCGATAAAGCTCCTCCGACCAAGTCACTTGATTCGTCGCTAAATCAAGGCGCCAGGTCCCGATTTTCGCAATCTTCTGCGTCTCCAGCAAATCCTTAATGGTTTGCTTCTGCTTATCATCCATCTTCGACATAAGTTACCGTTCCTTCATTTGTGACTGGTAAATTCATCAGTATTGTCACGATAAGGGTGTATGACCGGCGAATCGTTAGGCACAGACGCGAAATGGGACAATGAGTTACAGATGATTATCTCGGTTACGAAAAAGAAGGACAAATATCCAGATATTTCTTATTTGTATAATTATATCATCTTTAGCAAACTAATTTGACTGTCAAATTTCATTGGATATTCTTCGAGATGGGGGCAGAGGAAATATGCCGGTAGGCGAGGAAAGGGCAAAAGACTCTGCAGATTCAGTCTCTTCACTTATTTCCGTGATACACACGAAAAGCGACATTCCAGAAACGACGAGATATTCTATTACTTGGAAACAGTTCGAAAACTATATGATGCAATCCGACAAAAGCCAGATTCGGTCAATCACAAACGGTTTTGACCCACCTTCCACAAAGTACACCATACCCCCAATAATGTGCGGAATGACCGAATCAGAAAAAATATTAAATTAAATTAATAATATGTTTATATTCCGATAGACTAGAGAAAATATAATATAAGAATAACAGAACCGTAGGCGCAAACTGGACTCCTCATGAATCTGAAAGAGAAGGATCAGGATCCGAAAGGAGTCAGAACCTCAGAACATTGGATTATCGGAAAGGAGATTACGATCATGTCAACAGAAAAGCTAACACATCCCTCAGCAGAAGAACACGTGAAGAGATTTAAGGAAACTCACATTGGCAAGGGCTTGTCGGACAAGCAAATCGAAGACATCTGCACAGCGATTCGCAGCGCAAAAAAAGTCGGCGCGACGGATGAGGTTGCGCCATATTACCGAGCGAACCTCATTAGCGCATTATTCTACATCAACGTGATGATCAACTGCTTCACGGATACGCCGCCTCGATTCAAAAAATCTTTCGTCGGACATTGCGGTGGTCTGGCCATACCCGGTGATTCGTTTTTTCAATCCGCTGAACTGCATACCTGCGACCCGTACACATTTGAGGATATTTTCAACGAGCAGGACGCGATTGAGGTCGACGCGGAGTCAATCACCTGCTTCATTCGTTTCTTTGACAAGCACAGCAATCTACTCGGATGGCTGTGGGGTGCCGGCGCCGGCTCGGTCATAGGCGTAATGGGCGGAAAAGGAGAGTGGAAGGACGGCCTGTTGGTCGATGAGCCATAACTGTAACGCAATCCATTGAGCTCAAAGAGCTGTCTGCATCAGAGCAGGCAGCACTTTCTTTGCAAAAGGTGAAAGCAGCAGATGCGAAAAAATTTCCCAATAAACAAACAAGAAGCTCATATATAAGTTCGATCCCGAATTTACCGCCAGATTTGGATGCGTTGTAGTTTTTGGCGGTAATCTGCAACTATCGCAAGTTGATACAAGGCCATGAGGTGCTCCATTTACCGCCTAATTTCTGAGAATCGAGTGTTTTGGCGGTAATTTCATTTCTTCGCAGGCTTCCGATGCAATGATCTCTCAGGATTTACCGCCAGATTTGGAATTTTGGGAACTTTTGGCGGTAAACGTCTATCGAGAAACGTTTCGATTCTTTGCTCCCATCACGAGCGCCGCAACCGAAAACTACCGGCAAAACCTCTCCCACGCCTCACTTTTGCCGGTATCCCGCGCGCCTCGTCCCTGGCCGCGAAGCTCACCGCGCCGCTGCTCTAAACTCGAAAATACCGGCCCCCCCGCGAACCCTCACTTTTGCCGGTATCCCGCGCGCCATCCATTACCCCAACCCCATACATTCTCCCGCCATCACGACTAGTGATATGATAAAAATATCCACAACCCAAACCGCAGACGCTCACAACCGCTTACGCTCACAAACTTCATTCGAACGACAACCCAACGGAGGATTCCGCGATGCCCTTTGCCATCGTCCGTCAGGACATCACGAAAATGACAACCGACGCCATCGTCAACGCGGCCAACACCGACCTCGCGATGGGCGGTGGGGTGTGCGGTGCCATATTCAAGGCAGCGGGACCGGCACAGCTTCAGGCCGCATGCGACAAACTGGCCCCCATCAAGACGGGCGAAGCGGTGATCACACCCGGGTTCGGCCTGCCCGCCAAGTTTGTGATCCACGCGGCAGGCCCCGTCTATCGCCCCGCGAAAAAAGAGCAAAACGAGCAGGAGCTCCGAGCCGCCTACACGAACTCGCTGAAGAGGGCGGTCGAAAACGGCTGCGAGTCCATCGCCTTTCCGCTAATATCAAGTGGCATATACGGCTACCCCAAAGAAGAGGCGCTGAAGGTGGCCACTTCGGCCATTCGAGATTTTCTCATCAATCATGACCTGGATGTGACCCTTGTGGTGTACGACGCGGCATCATTTTCCGTCAGCCGCGAGCATCCGTAGCTTGTGAAGTTGTGCATTTTTATGCCTGCTGAGGAATATTATTGCAATGTGAATCAACGAGCAGTATACTACAAAAATATAAGATATTTCTTAGGTTTGGTGTAGGTGCAATGCGATTCGATTGATGAATATTTTTATGAGAAGCGAGGCGAGTTGAGAAATGATTGAAACGTGGAACGGGATGTCGGATGAAATGAAGTTCTATGCCATTGGGCTGATTGCACTTTGCGCGATTGGAATCTTTTGGGGTATTTTGAAATACAAAAAACTCATGAAAACGAATCCTGCACTCACTAAATACGAGCGATGGTGTGTTAGACTGTCCGTTTTTTTGAGCGTGCTGAACAACAACCTTATTAATTCGCTGGCAGTAAGGCCATACACCGGGAAAAATTCCGGCCAGTTGAAAACCTATTGGGGCATTGCGAATCGCGAAGATTACGAAAAACTCATGAGTCAATACAAAGCCGGTGAACGTTGCAAAAAGTATGACACCTATGTCGGATATCTCAAACAACACCCGGGAGTATCGGATGAATCAATCGCAAAAACGGAAGACTGCGACGCGAAAAAACTCGCCTACGTCAGAGAGACGTATCCCAAACTCACCGCAAGCAGTATTCTTGCTTTTGACTACGGCACATACGCATTTTTGACCCGCGTGGCTTATAATGAAACCATTCTCACCAAAGACGAAGCGATAGCGAACTTGCGTGAGGCCGGCGCATTGGCCAAAAGCAAGTTTTCTTCCTGGGACGAGTTCATATACAGCTACTACGCCGGAGCCGTATTTGCTTGGGCGGACTCACCGAAAAGCGTGAAGAATTATCAGAAAGTAATGAAGCTCAGCTTGGCTCATTGCAAAAGCGTCCCCTTCGAGTGGAAGGACGAACAGTAAGGGCAT
>JAAYBI010000005.1 GCA_012718915.1 Clostridiaceae bacterium | reverse complement strand
TTTCACGTGAAACAAAATGTTCACTTCTACAATTTTCTGCTTCCTCGAGAATGAATTATTCATTTTTGTGTGTATAGTTAGTGTAGGATTGCCGGCTGTACTGGTAGAAATCAATTTTCTGTGGGGGACCGTCAATCCAAATAAGATGATTGACACGGAATAAGTCATTCCAAGTATCAGAAAAATACAGATTTGATGTTTTCTGAAGAAATATCACAGCACAGTTTTAGTATTTGATAGGAATTCAAACTGGATCCCGCCACTGCGATATCAAATGATTCAACTTGTTGTGCTTTTTCTATTGTCATAATCTTCTCGTTGGCGAGTGCCAGATCAATTGTTTCACGTGAAACAATTGTGTGATGATGCAAAATGGATAAAGAATGATAGTTTTCTGCAAAATTGATAAGCATGTTGAGGTGCAACCGTTCTTGTGACTAATATTAGCGTTTTGAGAATGAATTGGTTTGAGATCGATTCTTCATAGTTTGCTATGTGTAGATGAAAGAAATTGTTTCACGTGAAACAATGAATGTCGAGAAAGTGACCGGATATTACATGAAATGTCGAATAATAATCGATATGGTAAAGAAATCGAAATATACAATGGGGATAATTCTGTTAAGATATCTATATATATGTAATAGAAAAAGCGAGGAATCTCATATGGCGTACATTATTTCTGTGGTAAATCAAAAAGGGGGAGTCGGCAAGACGACGACGACGATCAATCTCGCGGCCTATCTGGCACAACGTGGGAAAAAGGTGCTGTTGGTCGATTTAGATCCGCAAGGCAATGCAACCAGTGGGTATGGTTACGATAAATCGTCGTTGCAGACAACCGTATATGATTTGCTTGTCAATGAAGCGGATATTAACGACGTCATACAGACGACGAAACGCAAGAATATTGACATGTGTCCGACAAATATTGACCTCGCGGGAGCAGAAGTTGAGTTAGTAAGTGCAATTTCCAGAGAGACTATATTGAAGCGTGCTCTGGAACAGGTAGAAAGCAAGTATCATTACGTCTTGATTGATTGTCCGCCTTCTCTCGGGTTGTTGACGCTAAACGCGCTGGCGGCCTCCTCAGGGGTGCTGGTTCCGATTCAAGGAGAATATTATGCGCTTGAGGGACTAACTCAGCTTGTAGACACAATTAACCTGGTTAAGAAGCATTTAAATCCGAAAATTGGCATATTCGGCGTCGTAATTACGATGTTCGATGGAAGAACTCAGCTGACAAGACAGGTCACCCAGGAGGTGCAGAATTACTTTGGAGATAAAGTGTTCAAGACGTTTATTCCGAGAAATATTCGCCTTGCAGAAGCACCGAGTCACGGAAAGACAATTGCCGAATATGATTCGAAGTCAAAGGGCGGAAAAGCATACAATGCGCTGGCCTTGGAAGTAATAAAAAGAACAACATAACATAGATGCATATCTATATGAAAGGCGGAAATTATGAGTTCGTTAAACAAGGGATTAGGAAAAGGTCTGGGTGCACTCTTGTCAGTGGAAGGAATTCCTGAGCAAGAAAAGGACTCTGTCGTCGAATTGAAGATGAATGATATCAGTCCCAACTCGGAACAGCCCAGAAAGCACTTTAACGAGGATCTTTTAAATGAACTATCGGATTCAATTAAAGAAAATGGTGTCATTCAGCCCATCATCGTCACCAAAAGAGGTACGGGATACCGTATCGTAGCAGGTGAGCGACGCTGGAGAGCTTCGAGATTAGCCGGTTTATCTGTAATTCCCGCTATTGTTCGGGAACTCAGTGATCTTCAAACCATGGAGCAAGCGCTGATTGAGAATATTCAGAGAGAGGATTTGAATCCTTTAGAAGAAGCATTCGCTATGGATAATCTGATGAGAGAGCATGGCCTGACGCAAGAGCAGCTTTCGAAGAAACTTGGCAAGAGCAGATCTGCAGTTGCCAACACAATTAGATTGATGAATATCGATGAATCGCTGCAGGATTTTATATATAATGGTGACTTGACAGCCGGACACGCGAGGGCGCTTTTAGCTTTACCTACAGGCGAAATGCAAAGAATTGCAGCGGATTTTGTATTGTCGAAAGAACTAAGCGTCCGTGAGACAGAGGCATATGTTACGCGATTACTGACGGCAAAGCCTATTGAGCAAAAAACTAAGGAACCGATTTCAAAGGATGCAGAAGCGATTATTTTGAGTGCAAAAGATTGCGAGAAGCGCTTAACAAAGCGCCTTGGAACGAAAGTAAGACTCAAATTAAAGGACCAGATAAAGGGAAAGGGTTCAGTAGTGATAGACTATTACTCTTATGATGATTTGCAACGCGTTCTCGAAATCATTGAGCGATAGAGACGGTTCTTTTCAAATTTCAGAAGACACTTTAGAGTTTAGAAATAACAAAATCGACGGATATTGCCGCATCTTTCTCCGTTTTATGGAGTTAATTTGTTCGTAACATCGTTACAAAGCTTTATTCTGTCGTTTGGAGGCAAAATTCATGAGTGATTTGTTGATGGTGCTTGAAAAGGCAATACCGCTTGTCATGATGATACTTTTGGGTGTCATTCTTAAGAACTTACGCTTTTTGCGAGAGTCGACATTGGCAGATATAAAGAAATTAATCGTCAATATCTCTTTGCCGGCTACCTTGTTTATGACTTTCGCTAATACGGATTTTCATCGACAATATGTAGCGCTGATTGGCATCGTATTTTTGTTTTGTGTAGGGATGCTTTTTCTCGGTGATCGAGTTGGTCGTAATGTTCTGCCGGAAAATCCGGTATATCCTGCTCTATATTCCGGATTTGAAGCGGGTATGATGGGGTATGCATTGTTTGCTAGTTTTTTCGCAAAAGAAGAGCTGTTTAAGTTTGCGATAATCGATATTGGACAGGTGGTTTTCGTATTTTTGATTATGACCTTCTATTTACAGAAAAAGACCGGATCTGCGACAGAGGTCAAGAAGCTAATGAAGAGTTTCGCGATTTCGCCGGTGATTATGGCCATTGTCTTTGGCGTCGTGATGAGCGCGAGCGGAGGATATCAATGGGTCAACAAGTTTGCGGCATTTGATGGTGTGAAATCAACACTGGAGATATTGGGCGCGATGACCCAACCCTTGATTTGCATCGTCATCGGATACGAATTACGAATGCGCGCAGAGAACTTTAAGGTAACGTTGTTGACCATCATATCCAGAATGTCAGTCATGATTGCTTCTGCGGTATTGATTAACAAGTTTGTCATAGAGCATTTACTCGGATTGGATCGGATGTTTAGTGTGGCACTTTTTACGTTATTCATTCTCCCTCCTCCATTCGTTATTCCGATATATGTCAGCAAGGCCGGAGAAAAACAAAAGTCGCTAATTTCTGATATACTGTCAGTGCATGTCATTTTTTCACTGATGGCATTCATGCTTTTGATAATGCTTTACTAGTCGAATTGTACATAAATGTACATAAGGAGAAATTATTAATATGTATAAGAAAATAGTGGCAATCGCTTTGTCTATTAGCCTCATAAGTTCAATAATTCTTTCTTCCTGCGACAAATTCACCTTGATTGAAAAGACCGATAAAACGACTGTTGAAGAAACAGAAACGACGACGACGACCACAAAATCTTCAGAGTCAGGGATGACAAATACAGAGATTTCAACTCAAGAACCGATATTCATTGTGCCAGATGAAGCGACGCCCTTTGTGATGCAAGAAGGCTTAGGACACAAGTATGATATGGATATCGAGCTCGATCCGGAGAAACAAGTCGTGAGGGGTACAGTTCGAATTGACATTGTAAACCAAACGGATTCAGAATGGTTGAACCTCGTATTTAGAGACTATCCAAGCCTGTTTTCGGATTCGGAATTAGTTGATTATTCAGACTTTGTACCTGAAAAAGACAGAGAAATATTGACTCGGATATCGTATTTTGAAGATGAGTCCGGAGAGATTCTCGCTTTCGAGAGAGACACGGTCGATTATTCGGTCATCACGGTGACACTTAAAGATCCGATTGCACCCGGACAAAGACATACCATTGAGTATGAATTTGAGGCGAGTATTCCCACAATTTCGGACCGATACGGCGCTTTTGACGGGTGTTACAACATCGCAAATTTCTACCCGGTATTGTCAATTTATGAGAATGGTGAGTGGAGCAGAGAACCTTATATAGATATGGGCGAATGTTTTTATACGATCATTTCAGATTATACCGTGAGAATTAAGACGCCTGTAGATTTTGCTTTGGCATCAACCGGGCTGACTATTGATGTGGAAGAAACGGCTGACGGCAAATACTGGAACATCAGTGCACCTTGTGCTCGAGATTTTACGTTTGTTGCCGGTGCGGATTTTCATTTGTTGAGCGAGGAAGTCGATGGTGTAAAAATCGAAGCCTATTATCTTGGCGATGACATAGACTTCGGACAGGCAATACTTGAGGCCGGAGTAGACTCGATTCGTGCTTTCGGTGAGGCATTTGGCAAATATCCTTATCCGGATGTCAATATTTTTGAAACTGCTTTGTTTGCGGGAGGTATGGAATACAGTGGGTTGGTCATGATTGGAAGTGACCTTCAATATTATTCTGATGATTATTCTGTTGTGAAAGAGGTTACCGCCCACGAACTGGGACATCAATGGTTTTACGGGATCATTGGCACTGATCCGTACAATGAACCGTGGCTCGATGAATCTTTCGCATCATTTACAGAAATCGTATATGCGGACGTTATCGGAGACGACTATCTGTCGAGTATGTTTGATTCATATGGACCTGATTCATATTATGGTGAAAATTCTACGCCAATAAACAGGGCTTACGACGAATTTGTTTCAGATTATCAGTATTATGAAAGCGCATATACGACGGGTCAGGCGATGCTCTATTACCTCCGTGAAGCGATGGGAGACGAAGTATTCTATCACATGATGCGCACCTATGTTTCCCGACATGCATTTGGAATTGTGACTGAGGACGATTTTCTAAATGTGATCTATGAGTACTGTGGAGCGGATAACGCGGAGATAAACGGGATACTGGATTTTTATATTGATAAGGATTAATGTAAAGATAATATCGGCATGGACACAAGTGAAGAGCAATGATGAATTTCTGCCGGGCGGTGAACGTTTTGGCAGAAATTTACGTTAGGAGCAGAAGTGAATCCGGCAATTGTGATTATACTCATCTTGTACGCTGCATCTGCGTCAATTACGGCGTATCTTCACGGCGCAAGTGATTCGCATCGAAAGATGTACGCTCAGGCAAAATTGATTACCGGAATCGGCTACATTATTCTGGCCGTTTATTGTGCATATCTCACGGAATTCAAGGACATCTTTTTTCTCATGTTTCCGGCCTTTTGGGGTGCGCTTGCCGGGGACTATCTCTTAGGTATCGCACACAAGAACAAGAATCACAAGGGGACGATATTCCAGGCCGGAGCAGTAGCCTTTATGCTGACGCATATCTTATTCTATGTGGCGTTTTCGCTGAGATGGCCGTTCTCTCTGCTTGAGTTGATTATTCCTGTCGTCATGTTAATGATGATTCTTATAGTTGTCAGTCGAGGTAATTATGAATTCGGAAAAATTAAAAATCTCGTTTTACCTTATACTTTCTGCGTCAGTCTGATGCCTGCAAAAGCCGTATCACAGTTTATGACCCTATGTTTCTCGGGTTCGGTCTTACCTCTCGAAAATATAACGCTCTGGATTGTATTTGCGGCATCTTTTCTATTTATAACTTCAGATCTAATCTTGTTCATGATGTACTTTTCGAAAAAAGAACGCCCCAATCTGGGACGCTGGAATTTGCTGTCATATTATGCAGCCATGGCGTTCTTTGCCTTGAGTCTTATGTATTTGTAACAGTGTTACAATATGGCGTGATTAGAATTATTGTCAAATCAGAAAGATGATTATCGAAAATACATTGTCTGAGACGGATGAAGCCCGGATGATTTGATAATTTTCAAATTCAGGCTTATTATAGATTAAGTTGTACTAAATTAAGGCCGGAGCCCTGCGCGTCGGTTTTTTTGTGCATTTTATGAAAACGGAGGTTGAATATGAATAAGCCAATGCAGTTACTTGTTCTGGTACTGAATAAAGTGGATTGTCTGGACACTCTTTTCGAAGAATTAATCCGAATTGGGGTTAAGGGAGCAACGGTGGTCGACAGCAAGGGCATGGCTCGAATTGTCGGGGAGGATGTATATAGTCTTTTCGGATCACTTCGAATGCTGGTAGACTCGGATACAGAGTCCAGTAAAATGGTATTTATGGCGGTTAATGATGATTTGGTCGATGCGGTTCGTGAGACCGTAGATCGAGTGCTTGGCGGCCTACAAAAGCCCGACACGGGGGTCCTTTTCGGTCTGCCGATTACATTTTTTGATGGAAAGGCAGACAAAGAATGACCGACGTATTTATTTCAGTTGCTATTATTATTATCGTTGGATTATTGGGTTCTGCTCTGGCCCATCGGCTATCGTTTCCTGCGGTGACGGGCTATCTGGTGGCCGGGCTGTTGCTTGGTTTATCCGGAATCATTGCGGATTCCACAGTTCATAGTTTGACGCTTCTGGCGGATCTCGCGCTCGGATTTATTGCCTTTTCTATAGGGAGCGAGTTTAAAATTAGTTATCTAAAAAAAGTCGGTGCAGCTCCTTTAATTATAACTATTTTCGAGGCTCTGGGCGCTGTCGTTGTTTTGGATTTGCTGCTTGTAATTATTGGGCTGCCACTTCCTGCAGCGTTGCTCCTTGGCGCGATCGGAGCCGCGACTGCGCCGGCGGCTACCCTAATGGTCGTTCGGCAATACAAAGCCGACGGACCGGTGACTCGCATGCTCTTACCGGTGGTGGCAATGGATGATGCCGCGGCATTGATACTGTTCTCGATTTCGACGGCGATTGCACAGATGCTGATTCGAAAAGGGGATGTCAGCCTTGCCCCGATGATTCTTGAACCGCTCTGGGAGATTATCGGTTCGTTAGTGATCGGAGCCGCTATCGGCGTATTGGCAGCGTTCTTTTTGCGTCGATTTAAGAACGACGGAGATCGCTTGGGCTTGGCGCTATGCATAATTATGGGTGGTGTCGGAATTGCGACAATTTTTAATCTGTCATCTTTGCTGCTGTGCATGATGGCCGGAGCGATTTTTACTAACTTTAGCAAGCAAACCGTGAAGCTGATTAAGGTCACCGATGCCGTTACGCCTCCGTTATTTCTCATCTTTTTTGTCTTGTCCGGAGCGGAGTTGGATGTTACCGTACTAAAAAGCATCGGACTGGTCGGAGTGGTCTATATTCTGGGGCGTGTCATCGGAAAGATATTCGGTGCATATTTTGGAGCGCGTCTATCTAAGGCACCGACGGTAGTTCGAAATTATCTCGGATTTACGCTTATTCCTCAAGCCGGTGTGGCTATTGGACTATCCCTGGTGGCAATGCGCGTTTTCCCCGATTACGGTGAGACCATTCGCGCGGTTATTTTATGTGCGACATTGGTATATGAATTAGTGGGTCCGCTGATTACGAAGGCCGCTTTGACCAAGGCCGGTGAAATAAAGTCGAAAAAGAAAATCCCGCCTTGCGCCGAAGTAGCGAAGACGGGGGACGAATAGACCGGTAGAGTATGACGTTTTCAATCAGTCAGAGGTAAGAGACTGCAATCTCGTAATCGTCCGACAAGGGAATCTCAGACGGCATTCATGTTGCAACCCCAGGCAGAGGTCGCCGCATTAGCGCCGTCTCCGACTGCTGTTGTCAGTTGGCGAACGGTCTTTTTCCGGCAATCACCGGCGACAAAAATGCCGGGGGTGTTTGTGGTACCGTCTTCGCTTGCAATGATGTAGCCTTCTTCATCGAGCGTGACATGCGGTTCGAAAGCACGATTATCCGGTGCGTGACCGATGGCAACAAAAAGTGCATCAACTTCAAGTCGTGACACATCGTTGGTATCAACAGATCGAAGCAAGATGCCTTGGAGGGCGGGATCGCCTTCGAGTGAGTCGATGACATGACCGGTTATAAAAGTGACATTATCCAAAGAAGCCAGTCGATTCACAATCGAAGAATCCGCACGAAAAGTGTCTCTGCGATGAATAAGAAAAACTTTATGACATATTGAGCTCAAGAAGAGCGCTTCACAGATTGCACTGTTTCCGCCTCCGACAACTGCGACGGTCCGGTTTTTGTAAAAGGCGCCGTCGCAAACTGCGCAATAGGAAATTCCCTGTCCGATGAGATCATTCTCCCGGGGCAATCCAAGGTGTCGGTGCTTGGCGCCGGTTGCGATAATCACCGCACGACCCGAATGCCGGCCGTCCTCGGTGACAACGACTTTATGATCACCTTGATCAATAATTTTGATGGCTTTTTCGAGTGCCAACTCAACGCCCAGAGCCATCACCTGCTCGAACAGCTGATCCGCAAAAAGCATTCCGCTGATTTGAGGCGTGCCGGGAAAATTCTCAACCAGAGGCGCGGCGGTAATCTGGCCTCCGATATTTTCGGATTCGAGCAACAAGACCGACTGGCCGGATCTTGAGGCGTAAAGGGCGGCGGTCAGCCCCGCAGGGCCGCCGCCGATAATAATAACATCCTTCATGATCGCTTATCCCTTAATAAATTGCTTGATATTCGTAATATTGCTTATCGTAGAGATCTTGTCCTTATCAATAATGACCAGCGTCGGTGCTTGGCTGATGTTGTATTGACGACTTAAGTCCGCGTGCTCTTCCGCATCGATCACTTCGTATTCGACGTTGCCTGCATCCAGAAGAACCTTTGCCATCTTGCAGTTCGGGCAAGTCTTCGTGGTAAACAGCATGGCCTTTGCGGGTTGATCATAGACGACCGAGAAAAGATCTTTGTCTTCTTCGGCGACCGGCTCCGGTATGACGATAGAAGTGGCGCGACGTTCGACAGGATTCAAGACAGAATGGTCCGGATCGTAGAGTTTTCTGTCCTTAAACTCCTGAGCCTTTCCGTCGTTCCAGTTTTGAACCGGACGATAATAACCGGTGATACGGCTGTAGGTCTCGGTCTTTCCCCCACAGTGAGGGCAAGAGAATTGCTCTCCTGCGAGATAACCATGATTAGAGCACACCGAGTAAGTCGGAGACATCGTGTAGTAAGGCAATGTGTAATTTTCCGCAATCTTCTTGACCAAAGCGGCGGCAGATTTCCAGCTGGGCATCTTTTCACCGAGGAAAGCGTGGAAAACGGTACCGGAAGTATAGAGCGTCTGCAAACCGTCCTGAATGTCCAACGCCTCGAAAATATCCTCGGTGTAACCGACGGGCAGGTGAGAGCTGTTGGTGTAATAAGGTACGCCGCTGGCTTCGTTGGCCGTGATGATACCCGGGTGATTCTTCTTGTCGTGCTTGGCCAGGCGATATGTGGTCGACTCGGCAGGCGTTGCCTCCAGATTGTAAAGATCGCCGTACTCTTCCTGGTAATCCGACAGACGGTCACGCATATGGTTCAAAACCTTCTTGGTAAAAGCCTGAGTCTCTTTGTCCGTCAGATTTTTGCCCAACCACTTCGCGTTGAGGCCGACTTCGTTCATGCCAATCAGCCCGATGGTCGAAAAGTGGTTGTCAAAAGAGCCGAGGTATCTCTTGGTATAAGGATAGAGACCTTCTTCGAGAAGCTTTGTGATGGTAGCGCGCTTAATCTTTAGCGATCGTGCCGATATGTCCATCATTTTATTGAGGCGCTTGAAAAATGACTCTTCATCAGGAGACAAGTATGCGATACGCGGCATGTTGATGGTGACAACACCCACCGAACCGGTGCTTTCTCCGCTTCCAAAGAAACCGCCGGACTTCTTTCGCAGCTCGCGCAAATCCAGACGCAGTCTGCAGCACATGCTTCGAACGTCGCTCGGCGCCATGTCGCTGTTGATGTAGTTCGAAAAATACGGTGTGCCGTACTTCGCGGTCATTTCGAAAAGGAGACGGTTGTTCTCAGTGTCTGACCAATCAAACTCCTTGGTAATCGAATAGGTTGGGATCGGATATTGGAATCCGCGACCGTTGGCATCCCCGTTAATCATAATCTCGATAAACGCGCGATTGACCAAATCCATTTCTTTCTGGCAATCCTTGTACTTGAAATCCATCTCCTTACCGCCGACGATTGCCGGTTGATCGGCCAAATCCGGTGGAACCACCCAGTCAAGGGTAATGTTGGAGAAAGGAGCTTGAGTACCCCAGCGGCTGGGCGTGTTAACGCCGTATATAAAGGACTCGATTGCCTTCTTAACTTGGTTGTAAGAGAGGTTATCCGCTTTGACGAATGCAGCCAGATACGTATCAAAAGAGGAGAATGCCTGAGCGCCGGCCCATTCATTTTGCATAATGCCGAGGAAGTTGACCATCTGGTTGCAAAGTGACGCCAGGTGCTTGGCCGGAGAAGACGTAATCTTGCCGGGGATACCGCCGAGACCGTCTTGAATCAATTGTTTCAGAGACCAACCGGCACAGTATCCGGTCAGCATGGACAAGTCGTGGATGTGAATATCCGCGTTGCGGTGAGCCTTAGCAATCTCGTCGTCATAGAGTTCGCTCAACCAGTAGTTCGCCGTAATGGCGCCGGAGTTGCTGAGAATCAATCCGCCGACCGAATAGGTGACGGTGGAGTTCTCCTTGACTCTCCAATCGTTGATCTTGACGTAGCTGTCAACGAGCTCTTTATAATCCAAAAGCGCGGACTTCATGTAGCGCATTTTTTCGCGTTGCTTACGATAGAGAATGTATGCCTTGGCAACATCCTCGTAGCCACTTCTCTGTAGTACACTCTCAACGCTGTCCTGAATCTCTTCAACGCTGATCTTGCCATCCTTGATCTTTGCGCTGTAATCCGCTGTTACCTTAAGCGCAAGAAAGTCGAGAATATCTTGGTTGTAGTCTTTATTCTGGGCATCGAAAGCCTTCTTAATGGCGTCCCCGATCTTTTTGAGTGTGAAGTCAACGGTTTTTCCGTCTCTTTTAACGACCTGATACATAACTTTCCCTCCATGATGTGAATGAATTGGTGTGTGGTAATCCTTAGTGTGTAGGGACTTCGGTGTCTTATTCGACACCTCTCATCCCGGCGGCCGGTACATATTCCCTGAGTACGGCCAACAGAGCGGCTTGCTTTTCCGGGTTGCAGGCGTGAAGCCCTTTCCGGATGACCTCGTCACTGTCGACGTAGGCCTGAAGATAGTAATCAGATGCGCCTCGGACCCACTCTCCTATTCGACGAATGACGGCCTCGTCATGTAACTCGTCAATCAATGTGGTTCGAAACTCAAAAGGGATATCCCCCTTCATCAAGAGAGAGACACTTTCTTTGACGGCCTCGATCGGGGCCTCAGAAAGACCTGTTGCATCCGGATATGTATCCGGTGCACTCTTGATATCCATCGCCACATAGTCCGCAAGACCTGCATCGAGTATCGCCTTAAGGCGATCCGGGTAAGAGCCGTTAGTGTCTAATTTTACCTCAAAACCCATCGACTTTATCTTAGAGATAAATGAGGATATATCGGTATGAATCAACGGTTCCCCACCGGAGATGCAGACGCCGTCCAGCTTGTGCTTACGGGACTGCAAGAAATCGAAGAAGTCTTGTTCGGAAAGAGAAGGTTCCCGGATCTTTTCGGGAATGACCAGAGAGGCGTTGTGGCAAAAGGGGCAACGAAAATTGCATCCTGATGTGAATACGGTGCAAGCCACCCGACCCGGGAAATCCAGCAATGTGGTCTTGAGCAGCCCGTTGATATTCATTCGCGTCCGTCCTATCCCTAAAAATCGTCAGAAAAGCTTACTTCTTTCTTAGAAGGTGTCCTTATTCTAACTAAATATAGTGGTCTAGTCAATCGGTAAACACTATATGTAGTTAAATTGAAATAATTACAAAAAACGATGCCGCAGAGCCTCAAAAAGCACAAATAGCGTCACGGCAATATAAAAAACTTGCGAAAAGCACAAAAAATCGCAAAAGCGGAGTAAAAGTTTTTCAAAAAAAATATAGTCGCCTTTTATGCAGTGCAACCCCAATGGCCGGACAGATGTCCAACCTTTGGGGTGCATTTCATTTTCGGGCGACCATTATAAATATTCTCTTTGAGATACCACACATTTATAGGAAATTTCAAGCTAAGTTATAATCAGGCATTTTCCGGTGGATTATGAGTTCGGAACTACGCCATCATCTGCCACGATCATCATACCTTCCGAGCTAAATACATAGGACATGAAAGCCTGTGTCAGTTCATCGCTTGAACTCTTCGTCGTAATCATTAAGAACGGTCTTTGCAATTCATAATCACCGTTATTGACGGTATCGATGCTCGGTGTAACACCATTGAGGGAGACGGCATGAACGGTCTCGTCGACGGCAGAGAGCGACACATATCCGATGGCATTGGGATTGGAGGTGACCGATTGCTTCACGCTTCCGGTTGAATTCTGCTCCTCTGTGTAGATGCACTCGTCCTTAACCTTAAGGATTTCTTCGAATGCACCCCTTGTGCCGGATGCTGCTTCTCTGCCGATGGCGTGAATCGGAGCATCCTTGCCACCAACTTCGCTCCAGTTTGTGATTTCACCCTTGTATATCTGAGCGACCTGCTCGAGGGTTAGTTCCTTAACTTCGGATTCGCTGTTGACGATTACCGCGATTCCGTCATAGCCGATTATGTATTGATCAAAATTTTCGGGCGTCTCGCTATCCTTGAGTCCGCGAGACAAGAGACCAATCTGAGCTGTTCCGTCGTTTACCGCTGTCGGGCCTTCACCGGAGCCGTTGCCGCCGACGCTGATGGTGACACCCGGATTCTCAAGCATAAAAGACTCTGCAAGTGCGTTAGAAACATCGGCCATTGAGGTCGAGCCGGTGAGGGTCAGTGTACCGCTGAGCGTGACCTTTGCTTCGGTCGTTGCTTCGGTTTCAATTTCATTGGAGGCCGCGGCGGTTGTTTTAGCGCTAGAGGGAGAAGAGGACGCCTGATCGTCCTGCACGTTGACCTGGCCGCAGCCGGAACCGATTAATAATAGGGACGCAATCATTATACCTGCGAGTAATTTCATTTTCTTCATTTTTTTATCTCCTTAACTTTGCTACTTGTAGCATAGCCTACAGACGTCATCTCTTTGTTTTTGCTATGTTAAGAGATAAGAGCGCATGTAAAATGCTTGTTATGGAGAAACGAGGAAACGAGGTAAAACTACAGGGCAGACAAGAAATTACGATTTGCTATATTTGAAGCTCTTGCATAAGATATACTTATATATACAAGCTACCCACTTGGATTTTAGGTATTTGATGAGCGTACCATATTGAGATTCGTCAATATAAGTATGATATCGGAATAAACGCCGTCAATAGTCTAGAGATGGTAGAGGAGTGAAAAGCCAATGTTTATGGATATTTTCCCCCAGATACTGGTCGATAATGTGGTTATTCGAGTCCTTTTAGCGGCGGTTCTCGGTGCGTGTATCGGACTCGAGCGAGACATAAGGGGTCGGTCGGCGGGTCTGCGAACCAATATTCTTGTTTCGTTGGGATCGGCCGTATTCATGCTGCTCTCGATTGGCATTGCCAATCAATGGAATATCAATGCCGGTTCTTCGGGTCCGATTTCGGATCCGACGCGTATGGCGGCTCAGATTATCACCGGTATTGGTTTTTTGGGAGCCGGTGCAATTATTAAACACGGATTTTCTGTGCAAGGACTTACGACGGCAGCGTGTCTTTGGATTGCTTCCGCAATCGGCATGAGCTGTGGTGCCGGCTACTACGATATCGGCATATTGACGACGATTATTGCCATCTTCGTGTTGACGATGCTTAACCGCATCGAAAAACTTTACTCGAAAGACTCTTACAGGATACTCGAAATCACAACCGTCATCGGATCGGATCTCGAATCACTAATGAAGATTATTACGGCGCAGAACATAGAAATAATCAGTTTTAATGAGGAGCGCAACTACGTCGAAAACGTGCTTCGTGTCAAGATTAATGTTCGCATGCGGCACCGGGTGATTACAGATCAAGTATGCCACAACGTTTTTGAGGCGCTGGAAAAAAATGAAATCCCGATTTCCTGTGCCGTTTGGAAGCATCAATAAAGCGAAAAGAAGTCTCTTGTTTGGGCTTTTCACTAATCTCCGCGAAAGGCATGGATAGTGTCATTACTTGACATGACCGGAAACTGCCGTTAACGGAATTTCAACACGAGGAAAATTGGAAATACCACTCCGAAATACGCCGTGGGAAAAATCTTGTTTGGGCGTGCGGGGTATGTTGAAGTCTTTAATATCTGCGGATACTGACTAAGTGGGAATTTCTGAGGATTTTGGCGGCACGGGATATGCGCGCAAAGTTTATTGAAATAAAAATGCCGACCAAACGGAGAGTTCTGGTGATTTTGAGGGTGAATACGACTCGAGCCGGATTTTGCATCACACTCTAATACATACGAAATGGTTGAGTTTGTGCAGTTTCGTATGTATTTTCGTTGCAATGCAGGCTAACGCGAAACGGTTTGTTACACTCTAATACATACGAAATGGTTGAGTTTGTGCAGTTTCGTATGTATTTTCGTTGCAATGCAGGCTAACGCGAAACGGTTTTGTACACTCTGATACATACGAAATGGTTGAGTTTGTGCAGTTTCGTATGTATTTTCGTTGCAATGCAGGCTAACGCGAAACGGTTTATTACACTCTAATACATACGAAATGTTTGAGGTAGAGCTTTTTCGTATGTATCTTCGTTGCAATGCAGGCTAACGCGAAACGGTTTGTTACACACTAATACATACGAAATGGTTGAGTTTGTGCAGTTTCGTATGTATTTTCGTTGCAATGCAGGCTAACGCGAAACGGTTTTGTACACTCTAATACATACGAAATGGAGATTTCTGGAGATTTCGTCTGTAAATGCCTAAAGCGAAACGTTTCGCGCCACAGCCACACCACCGCCAACAACTAATGCGCAACGCCCACGTCATCCTTAACGCCTTCCCTAACACCAACGCCCACGTCACCAGCACAGCCATCCTCCCGCTTACCCGACAAAAAAAG
>JAAYBI010000067.1 GCA_012718915.1 Clostridiaceae bacterium | reverse complement strand
AGTCTCTTGTTTTGATAAATCCGCTCCTTACCTATTTTTTCTGAAGTAAGAAAACCCTCTTTTTCAAGAAGCGACAGATAATTTGCCGCAGTTTTTCTTGTTACCGACAGGCCATTTTCAATGTAAACCGTTTTTGTATAGAATTCATAGAACAACAAATCAATTAATTCTTTTGAATATATTTTGGGTAGTTTGTCCTTTATCTCTACGCTCATCATCTCAACTTCGGAATTGATTTTTTTAACTAACCTCAATGTTTCTTCTGCTGTTTCTTCAATACCTGTAAGAATATACACAATCCATTGTTCCCAATTATCGTGGGTTCTGACTTCCTGAAGAAGTCTGTAATATTCTGATTTATTCCTGATTATATAGCTGCTCAAATATAGGATGGGACTGTTCAGCAGTTCTTTCAGTACCAAGTAAATAACATTTATAATTCTACCTGTCCTTCCATTGCCATCATAAAATGGATGAATACTTTCGAATTGGTAATGAATCACTGCCAGCTTGATCAATGGGTCAACAACATCAACATCATCATTCATGTATTCTTCGAGATTGCTTAAAAGCGCTCTGATTTCAGCCTCCCCGACAGGTGGAGTATAGACAGTTTCACCGGTTCTTTCGTTTCGGAGTATGGTACCGGGCAACTTTCTGATTCCCGCCTGATTCTTCTCAACAATTCCTTGAATCTCAATAATCATATTTGTTGTGAGCATTTCACGAGCCTTTACCAACTCATACCCTTGCCACAAAGCAGTCCTGTAACTGACAACTTCTTTTGCAGCGGGACTTGCTCCGCTGGCATCACTCATCGCCTTATATAGGTCATCATGAGTTGTTACGATGTTTTCAATTGCAGAGCTGTCCTTTGCCTCATTGATCGTGACCGCGTTAATTAAAATATGTTTATTCGGAATCGTATCTGAATAACCTTTCAGTTCGGCCAACGCACGATTGGCTTTTGCCAGTTGTTTTAGCACTGCTTTCGTTTCCAATTCAGCAGTCGGTGGCAACATAGGTAATTTCTGCTCGCTCATTTCATACATCTCCCTTACATGGGTAATATACCTGCATTTTCTACCCATGTCAATCCGATGTGTGTATTTTTTTAATTTTTTTACCTGTGTTGGGCGCGTTGGTTTATCGAAATGGAAGACTATTTCCACTCCTGATAGATTCTCGCGATAACCTGCTCTATCGGCGCCTTCTTTATCTCGACATCGCTGATGCCATCATAATCTGAAAGGCGTCGCATCAGATCCCGCACAGTAGTCTGTCCCAGATCGACCTCAAACTCATATACTCCGTTCTTAGCCGATATTAAGTGAGCGTCATCAAGCGTCGGAACATCCCCGTTTTCCATCGACAATATCACGCGAGTCAGATCGCCGGTTATTTTACGAAGGCCGTCGAATCCTCCGTCATATGCGATCTTACCATCAGAGATCATCAACATGCGCTCAGCCATCTCTTCCAAATCGTCCATGTCATGGCTGGTCACCATGATGGTAACTCCTTCCTCGTGATTGATCTTTTTCAAAAAATCAATCATCTGACGCTTGGCGACCACATCGAGTCCGAGTGTCGGCTCATCCAGCAGGAGCAATTCGGGAGAGTGCAGAAGCATCATCCCCAGATCCGCACGCATGCGCTGACCGAGACTCATTTCCCGTGCAAAAGTCTTTAGTAACGGACCCAGGTCGAGAAGCTCCGTGACCATGTCCAGATTCCGTCGATACGTCGAATCGTCGATGTTCCAGACCACTTTTTTCCATTCAAAGCTCTGGATGATCGGGTGATCCCACCACAACTCGGTGCGATTTCCGAATAAAACACCCAAACGATGCATAAGCGCGCGGCGATTCTTCTGAGGCGACAAGCCGAACACGCGAATGTCGCCGGCATTGGGAATCAACATGCCGGACAATAATTTCATCGTCGTGCTCTTCCCGGCTCCATTCGGACCGGCGTAAGCAACAAATTCGCCTTTTTCAATCTCAAAAGAAACATCCTCGAGCGCTCGAACCACCTTCTTTTCGGGCTTGATCAAATTGCGAAGCATGCCCTTGGCATGGTTGTCTCTCTGCCACTGTAAAAAATGCTTATCTACGCCCTTTAAACTAACGGCGGAACCCGTACGGGAGATAACGGTTTGATCCTTTTGTGACATAATATTTCATTCCTTTCTTGAACGCGAAGGCGGCGACAGCCGCGAGTAGCATCGCGAAAATCAGCGGATAGTAAGCACCGAGCAGGGGTGGACGCCCGAGCAAGGCCATAGCCGGGAACCAGGCCATCAGGCCCTCCGGCAATATCGTAATCAATGATAGTTGGATCGCCCTCGGCATCCCCGACAGCGGGAAAGTGCTGAGCATCCATGTCCCTTCAATAGCGACCGACGAGATCTCTTCGGCGGCGACCGGTGAATAGAACGCCATGGTCGAGACCAGGTACGATCTCGCAACAATAATGGTCATCGTAGCTAAAAGGTATAAGAATAATGTTAAAACCCACGACGGCGTCACTTGTATTGACAAACGCTGAATCGAGACCACAAGAAGTCCCATTCCGACCAGAAAATTCCCGCACCCCGTAAACGGGCCGAAGCCGCTCGCCATCAATTGGACATGAAGCGGAAGCGGTTGGATGAACATGTGCTCCAGTTGTCCCCTGCCGATGATGCGGGAAACATGAATGTTATTATTGTTTCCGAATATGATAAACAACCCGGTCACCAACGTGGAGTACGCCATCATGAAAAGCACTTCATCGGAGCTCATGCCGCCGATGCCGTCAAATCGAATAGCAATCAAGAAGACCGCAGAAACCGCCGACATATTAGAGATCATGTCCGCTGTGATTGCAGCGATGGCATACTTGGTGTCACGAATCAACCAAGCCAGATCGATTTTCGCATAAATACCGAGCAACTTCAGAAAACGAATCGGAGTGATTTTATCCACCGTAACTCACCATCCCTTCCTGTGATTTTTTGAAAGCAAGCAATGCGAGCGGCCACAACACGATATTCCACGCGAGCTGCAACAGAATCGTCGATCGCACATCCGCTGTCCCGACGAAAATAGATAGCGGCGATCCACCGAGAGCGGCAAAAGGTTGAAACCGCATGATCTGATCCAAACCAAACGGCAATAGACGAATGGGAATCACCGTTCCTGAGAACAACGCAATGATCGCCATGCGGATCCGGTCGATCAGCCACGTCATGTTTCGAAGCTTGATCGACAAGCATGCGAAAAAGCAATCCACCGCAAATCCCAGCGAGATACAAAGCAAAAGGCTCGGGAAAAACCAAACGCTTGATGGAATAAGAGAGATCCCGAATACCGGTGCCAATAGAGTCATCGGCAGCGAGAACAACAGAAGCATCGGCATCCATCGCCCGACCGTCAACGCCGAGAGTTGACCCAGAACCGAAAGCGGTCTGCCGTATAGTTTCAGAAGCGTCCCTTCGGACAACCACCCCGTTGCAGCCGTCTTCACCACCAGCATTTCGGAAAGCAGAGAACTGACATAGGTGTATGAGATCATCTGCGACATGGTCATGCCGACCTCGACGCCGGACGACATCACAACGCGCCATAAGTAGACCAGTGGAATTAAGGTGAATGCCTTGATGAGAATATCCGGCAACAAGTAAATGGTTCCGCCGTTGGTCTTTTCGATCGCGGAAAGCTTTGCCGTGTAATAATACCTGTACATATATCTATCCCTCAATAAATTACTCTATTCGGGCATCAAAAAACCCGAGGCCATTATCGCTCCCGGGCTTCACAGATATATGCATCATCAGACGGACTCGTCTAGTGACAGTGAAGCAGAGAGAGGCGATTCGTATGTGAAAAAGGGCATAATGACCCTATAAACAGTCCAAAACCGGCACAAATGACCGGCAAAAGGGCACAAAGACCCCTTGTCGCGGCTGTCCAAAACGCGATGCCCTGAATATGGGAAAACAGCGTAAAGACCTTGTTGCAATCCGAACTAACCGACAAATTCAACCTCTCACCACCTTTCTAAATTAATGTTTGTATTATGACACCGGAAAACGCGAGCTGTCAATGCATGTCAGAGAAATAGGCTTCTCTTTTTTCGCGAAAAAAGCCGCCCCGACCCCGAAGCGGCTGATGTCGTTATGCCAAGAATGACTTATGCCGGCAAATTAGTCTAGAGTAAAACTCTTGAGTGCGACAATAGACCCGCCGATATAGCGAAAATAAAGCGCACACTCGCCGTCCGGAAGCTTAATGTCAGCGGTATACGTCCTCCACTCGATATTATTACCCAGCGGAATCTCTCCTAACGGCTCGCCGTCCCAGGCCGTCAGAACCTGAAACACGCCGCCGTTATTGCCGCGAACGGTGACCGAGACTTTCTGAATGCCGCGACAGTCAAAATACTTGAATCCCGCGGTCGCACCGTCGCGCATATTATCAATATAACCGTCAACTTCATCCCCGTCCCGACCCTCTTGAGTGATTTTCGGGAAGCGACAATCAAGCCAGGAACCCGGGTCACCGGTATAAGCCTGTTCGGTCGAAGCATATAAATTGCATGCCAAGTAGGCCGGATATTCACCCTTGCCTATGAGAGGAGCCCTGTTCATACCGGATGTCGTCATCTCGACTTGCGGGATATGCCCGTCGGCAAGAACCTGAATCGGCTCGCAACATGCTTGCCGACTGTAGTTGGTTCCGTTGGTATGACGATGATAAAAGATATACCACTGACCACGAATTTCAATGATGCTGCCGTGGTTGTTGCCGCCGTAGTACATCGGTTTTTGTGCCGGTTTATAACTATCGATATTGAAATCGTTATTCGCGACAATCACGCCGCCGTACTCAAATCCGGATGTCGGTGAATCTGACATCGCATAGCAGAGTTCCGCGTAACGCATCGACGAATAAATGAAATAGTATGTCGAACCGATCTTGCGAATCGAAGGCGCTTCGAAAAAAGAGTGTCCCTCAAACGACGTACCTGCGGCGTATGGCGTGCTAGGCACAATAACCTTCGGCTCCTCGATAATCGTCAGCATGTCGGGACCCAGTACCGTGACTGTCGGTCCTGGGCGACTCTTGTCCTGAGGCATGCAGAATCCGGTGTACATGTAGGTGCGATCCCCCTCCGTCAAAACACCGGGATCGAACTGCGCCAAATCACCTTCTCGCTCGCCGAGAATACTTCCGTCCTCATAGTGGACATACCCGTAAAATGTATAAGGCCCTGACGGCTTATCCGCCACCGCCACCGACACAAAGCTAATCTGACTCAGCACATAATACAAGTAATAACGTCCGTCCGGTCCCACCGTCACATCCGGTGCGAAAAGACACATATCGCCGTCTTGATTTCTCGGGTCGTCGGAACGACGGTATATTACACCGTCATAACGCCAGTCCGACAGATCATCTTCCGGAGCCGACCAGCATACGTAATCATTCAGACAGTAGTTGTATCCGTTGAATCGATCGTGAGAACCGAAAATGTAGACACGCCCGTCATAAAGACGTGGCTCACCGTCCGGAATATATTCCCAGGACGGCAGAAATGGATTCATTACTTGATTTTTCATTGAAACTCTACCTCGCTTATTTATTCTTTATCCGGCACCCGAATGATATCGGGATCCGTAAAAATATCCGTTTCGTCATGGCTCTGCGTCGAAAACTCTGAAATAATCGCCCCCTCGGGCCCGGCTTGAAACCAGTGAAGCATGTTCGGCCTCAAGGTATACTGCTCACCGGGTTTCAGGACAATCTCATGCCAGACCGTAAAATAAGGCGCGCGCGCTTTCGGCGCTGTCGCTTTGGGGTGCGGTGTTTTTTCGCCCTCAACATAAAGGTAGACTTCACCCGAACGACAACGGAAGGTCTCTTCTTTACCGGGGTTTCCCGGCATCGGCGGATGACGATGCTCCGGGCAGGTCTGATGAGGAAAAAGAATCATCTCTTTGGCACAGCAATTCTCGGTATTAACATATACGATAATCTGGAGTCCGATAGAAGTCCACAAATCCATGCCATATTCAGCAATCTCCAATTGTGTCATCTCTTCATCCGTGACGACAATTCGAGCTTGATCCAGCATGCCTTTGACACGCTGATGAATGATGTCTTTTTGAAATGTGTCGAGCATGTTGTCTGCCCCCCTATGTTGGATCTCTACGTCGACTTTTTCTTCTGTGTGCTGTAAATGAGAATGCCGACAATGATGAAAAATATCATTATACCAACCGCAGATTCTGTGATCACCGCTATAATAATGGCAATCAGAAATCCAACTATTACTAGCGGAACAATAAGGCATCCCATAAGACATGACGAACTGGAATTCTTATCTGCATCGTCCGCTATAAGCTTACGGGGCATATTCGAATTCCCGACAGACATCGGCACCGGACTATCCGAAGATTTTGAAGGATTCGGGGCACGGTCGGCAACATGACTCGGGTGATCTCTCTCATGGTTTACCGCAATGGTTTTAAGCCACGTCATGTAGGTTTGCTTGATTTCCTGTTCCAAATCTGCCGGAGCAAGATCACATGCTATTTTAAAATATTCGGATGCCTTTTCCGGCTTGATATTCGACTTCAGATCTCTTGTCATAGATCGAAGCAGTCCCCACCAGGCTCGATAATCTTCCGGATATCTCTCGGTCATCATCAAAAATAACGGCTCGGAGGATACAAATTGACCCTGCTCTAAAAACGAAGATGCTTGTCGATAAACGTCATCTTGCTCGATTCGATTTTCCATTGCTTGGCGTTTATCTCTGATCATAGAAGCGCTGTGCTGAAGCGACGCTGCAGCAGCGGCCGAAAGCGGCTTGAAGACCGGCACCGATGTATCAGCCGGCTCTTTGGGGCCTTTATTGCTCATTGCATTAAGCGGTTTGTTGAGTTCGGCCACGAATTCACTGAACGGCATATCGGGCTCCGGCGCATCCGTGTTGGGGGGGATAGGAGAATTGGAGTCCGGAGCGGATTGTTCCGGCGAACCCGAATTTTGCGGAATAATGTTGATCGAAGGCTCTATCGGTCCGGAGGCCTTGATCTCGGTGCGCTCCGGAGAATATGAATTGTCGGCTATCGGTTTGGGTGAAGAGGTAAGCGGCTTTGACAAGGTGTGCTCGATGGGCATAATTTCCGGACTTTCGGGCTTAACCGCAGGTGTTTCCGGTGATACTGACTGCATAACTTGTTCGGTGGATGCTTTGTACCCGCCGCTACTGAAAGTGGCTGATTCAGAGTCGGCCATTGGGCGAACATCCATAGATGACTCGGCAACTATCGCATCACGGGCATCGACCCAAGTGCTGCACTTTGGGCACGAGGCACGCTTCTTGCCCTCCTCAATCTCAACAATCGTTCCGCAACCGGGGCACTTAGATATTAATCCTGCCATT
>JAAYBI010000066.1 GCA_012718915.1 Clostridiaceae bacterium | reverse complement strand
GTTGTTTGATTTTAACAAATTTGATATCGTTGTTGCGCATAGTTGCGCAGCATGCATTGGATTGTTATGGCCCGGATGCTGCCTCCGGATTTACGGGCAGAAATCCTTCGGATGTTCGCTGCTTGATTCAACCCTTGCGCAGCTTACAGCTCGCACAATCTGATGGCGAACACGCCGATTCGATGCCACTATTAAGATCCTAAAGCCCAATCCCAACACCAAATATATCGGTATCCGAGTAAAAACCGCCCGATTTCAAGCCGATGCCTGTGCACCAAGGATTGAAAGAATAGACCTGTCATATACGATTCTCAAAGTCACGGAAATGGATTAAGAGTGAAGCTTCCGGCATTTTATGGTAATATTCACGAGTATTTATTCAGAACAATCAAGCCAATTGAGTTGAACTGAGCGTGATTTCTAAGAGAAGAACCTGTATCCTGATGATACAAAGCTTAGCGGGGATGGCCTATGAACGATAATTTTGAGATATTCAAAAACGTCCGCGAGCACGAGAGCTTGAGATTAAGTTTTAGCGCTCTGTCAAAAGCGACTTTCAGCTTGGATTTTGAACCTTGGTATCTCCACGGGTACTGGACCGATCGTTATATCCCTTACACCGTCGTCATCGAAGGAGAAGTTGTAGCAAACGCTTCAGCAAATATTATGGATTTTGACATGTTCGGCGAATCGAAAAAATTCATTCAGATCGGCACGGTCATGACATCGGAAGCCTTCCGGGGAAGAGGCTTTTCGAAAATACTGATACAAGAGATCCTAAAGGATTACAGCGAGATCGCAGACGGCTTTTATCTTTTTGCAAACGACAGCGTCGTAGACTTCTATCCGAAATTCGGTTTTCGAAAAGCCGACGAATACACATTCTCCAGGTCTTTGATCAGCGATATCCCTAATTCTCGATCCGAAGACCGGACAGTTGAACCGCTCGATATGAGTAATCCCGATCACCTGACTCGAACGATTCGCGCCATCCGCGAGTCCGGAGTTCAAAGTGCTCTGGATCTGCGCAATAACGAAGGTTTGGTCTTATTTTACTTGTCCCAGTTCATGCGAGAGAATGTATATTACATCGCTAAAGAAGACGCCTATGTGGTCGCTGAAGAAGAAGGAGACTCTTTGTTTCTGCACCATGTTTTTTCGGGAACACACGGTGATCTCGATGCGATAATTTCCGCTTTCGGATCAAAGTTCCAAAACGTAGAACTTGGATTTGCCCCTTTGGAAAGGGACAGTTTCAGCAAGGCGGTATCGGAAGAAGAGAATACTACATTATTCGTAAAAGGGGCCGCCTTCGAGACTTTTGACGAAAAGCAATTACGATTTCCGACTCTATCCAGAGCATGATCCGTCGCAAACGCGAACAGGTCTTATTTGCTTTTCTCGAAAAAAACACGATAGATATTGAAGGAAATGACAGATACGACAACGATTACAACAAGAACACAATATAATCCCAAGGATTGAATTAAATCAAATATATCGTTTTGTGGTGTAGCGGCAAGCATTAAAAATATGCACGCCGAAATCAACATAAACTTTCTTGCTCCGGCTGGAATGTAAAAAATGTGCTTTGCCCACTCTTTACGCCGCAATTCCCGAAATTCCGTATCAATATTTAGCGGCACGGCATTTGTATGCTCGGATTCTTCCTTAGTCTCTATGGCATCCGGATCTCTTTGTTCTTCAATTTGTCTGTCTTTCATATAGTTCTCCTATACTGGTTAGTTTGAACCATCCTTATTTGCGAAAGCAACGATGGCGCCAACGATAATCAAAAGAGTAATGATCGGGGCAGGAGATCCTTGCATCAGCGAGATGATAAACATCAAGAAAAGCAAAACGAATGCTATTGGTACAATCACACAGGATTTACTCCAGTTTCCGGAAGTTCTGACGGGTTTTACGGTGTAGTCCATCGGTTCAGCCGCATCGTCAATCTTTTTATATGATGATTCGGGTATGCGACTCTGCCGTTTAACCCTCGCTACGGCCAGGTCTCTGAGCCAATCGTTGTATTTTTTGCGCATTTGAAATTTCAGCGCTTCATCCGGCACCAGAGAGCTTGCCTTCATCATATATTCTTTGGTGATCTCTTTTTTTTCGCGGGCTTTGAAATCTTTGCTTGATGCTCGCAGCCTGCCCCACCATCCTCGATAGTCATCCGGATACTGAAGCGACATCGCGATGAATATCTTCTCCGCCAACGGATATCTTCCTTGCTCAAGAAGAGCAGTGCCTTCATTAAAAAGTCTCTCGCAATCAGAAACCAACGTTTCTGTCTTGTCCTCAGCAGAGAAATTTACATTTTCCTTCAATTCTACATCTATATTCTCGGCAACGGGAAAATCGGGTGCTTCCTTCAACTCAAGACGAATAGCTTGTTGGGGAGGATTAGAGTGAGTCTCAACTTCATCGATAGGCACCGAAGAAACCCCGGGAGCTTCCGGAACGATCGGAGCCGGCGAAGCCTTCTGCATCGCTAAAGTTTTATCTTCAACAAGAGATGCGCCTGTCGAAACGAGAGGCACCGCAATTGCCGGAGTGTCCATAACGGTCGTAGACACCTCCAAATCAGAGACTTTCACCGCATCGCGGACATCGACCCATGTGCTGCATTTATTACAGGACTCTCGTTTTTTGCCCTGCTCAATGAGAACCACCTGACCGCATCCCGGACATTTCACCTGAATAGAATCCATAATCATCCTCCAGATTCAAGCTCTTCGAAAAAATGGAATTGATCGTTATTTCAATCTGTTGCGAAAAATGATGTACGCATTCCATATGACAACAATCAAAACAAATAATACTCCAATGCCGACTAGTGCCGCAATAATGAAGCCGATCTGATCCGCCTCCGCCACCTGACCGATGTAAACAATGATAATTAATAGGAAGTACGCTAGAAATGCTACCGGTTGAGGAATGCTGAACCGACTTTTCGAAGGCGTTGGCATATTCATATTACGATATTCTTTATCGACATCCAGCGACATTTTATGTCCCGGCCGAATTTCTTCTACTTTCGCTCGTCTCTCGTTTTCCTCTTTTTTGAGGGCTATATAATTAGTCCATTCCTGATATGCATCTGCTAATTCCGATCGCACTTCATCCGGCACCAATACCATGGCCTGTCGATAAAGCGCTGCTGCCTCGTGGCTCTTCTCCGCCCTTTGAAAATCTTCAGTTTCGGCTCGGAGAGCGCCCCAAAAAAAACGATAATCATTCGGAAACTGCTCGATTCCGACTGAGAAAGATTTCGATGCCGCCATGTATTCCTTTGCAGCCAGCAATTCATCGGCCTGCTGTAGCATCTGCTCTGATTTTTCCATTCATCCCTCCAAAAGCCAATGTCACATCAAAACCAATATGATGAGCACGATCCAAGCGATCACCTGTACCATGAAACCCAACCCGCGAAGCATAATTGTATAGGCATGCTGCCCCGTGGAGTTACTAACAAGATCATAATAGTGTTCAGCTATGAATACTTGTCTGCCACTCTTGCGAATATGCTGATGGCGAACTTCTTTCATCAGAGCTTCATACTGCATTCTATTGGGTGCCATCCGGTTATTTTTTGACCAGGAAAAATACTTCTCAGCCCAGGCTTCCGAGACTGCTTTGGGCGCCGTATATCTGAATTTATGAAAATATATGCCGGCATTTTTCGGTCTTCGAACACAGGAAAAGTCTTGGCTTATCGCTCTCAATCTTCCCCACCATGCGCGATAGTCCTTAGGAAATCGAATAGCATAAGATTGATATACCGTTGCAGCATCAAGATAATTCTTTTCATGAATATACTGAATGCCTTTCTCATCAAGTTGGTCCGCTGAAAAATCAATATACGGATCTGCTTCCGGCAGATATCTTTTCTCATCGACCAATTGTATTTGAGCAATTTCCGTCAGATTCTCCATCTCTCTATCGGAATCTATCGGCGGCGTCGAGACCCATGCCTGATATTGTTTTTCAATCACTTCTACCACATGAGAAGGCGCCATAACTCGAATTTTTCTCATGGCTTCACTGGTCTCGTGCGTACGCGCCCGGGCAATGTTAAAGTCATTCGACAAGGCTTCTAAGATACAGACATGCGCCCGATAATCTCCGGAAAACCGGCGAATAAATTCTCTCGCGTACTCTTCCGCCTCGCCAAAAGAATGATTCTTAATTGCCCCCAAACACAAGCGATAGAGTTCTTCATCTCCAAGCAAACTAATGTCTGTCATTCGATCGCGCATTTGCCCACCCTCTGATTATTTATCCTTCTTACTCTTTGTTCCTTTCCGAATCAAATTGAATACAACTATAAGCAATATTAAGAAGAAAATAGGGCCAATCATTGCCTTTGTATCCGCTATTCTGCCGGATGCAACTTGAATGAGAATAAAAAATGCAAAAAAAGCAAAATATTGTATCGCCAAAGCGGACGGCCACTTGAATTTGGTTTTCTTGCCGGGTTTGACGCCGTCATCCTTATATTCCGAAGCAACATCCAGGCGAACGGATTGTCTCTCAGATGCGCGCGATTCACCCGATTCGGAATCATCTTTTGAAATAGATACCGGCGATTGATCTGTATCATCATTTGTCACAGTATTTCCTCATTTACTTCAATTTTTACTTTAATGATAATTGTAGCTGCTCATATTATAGAATTATGAAAATAATAAGCTATATGTGAGAAGTTTTCAATCAATGAAGGTATCCGTGAAATCAAATGGATTTATTTGCACTTCAGTTTTAGCCGCAGAATCTCGTAAAAATGAACAATCATAAGAATTGAATGCACGATTTATTCGTAGAAATGGATATTTTTATAAAATCATACTTCGTACGATGGTAAATTTTGAAAAGTAAGCATATAATCGGAAATACTTCAAAGTCATTTTATGATTTGACATGGCACTTTTTTTAACTATTTTGAAAGGCAAGGTATTTATTGTGAAAAAATTTCTGGTAGCACTACTTTCTTTATCCCTTGTTCTTGGCATGTCCGCATGTAACCTTGTAGACGACGATGACGATCGCAAGTCCAATCGTGAGGAAACCGAGGAGACTGAGGAAACCGAAGAGACCACCGAATCCACGACCGAAGAGACCACCGACGCCACGACCGAAGAGACCACGGAGGCCACAACGGAGGAATCTACCGAAGCGACGACTTCCGCAACAGGTTCAACCTCTGATTTCAAATCAATGATGACAGTGACCGTACCCGAAGGCTGGGAGGAAAACACCGCTTCTACAGCACTTTTTCAATATCAAAAAACGTCTCGACCTTTATTGTCTTGAGTGATGCATATAACGGATCCGGTGATCTGGAAGCGGATGCCGAATTTTATTCGTCTATGCTCGCTTCTGCGTTTGAAGGCTATGCCGTCATCAGCGAGCCTGCAATTTATGACATGAACGGCACTGAAGCAATTCAGTTTACTTTTGATGTATCGATTTCCGACATGGAGATGAGAATGACCTATTTCTTGTTTTATATTGATTCAACACTTTGCTATGGCACAGCGGGTTCTTTGAAAGACACCTACATTGATGAAGAAGCCGAAATGAATCAATTAATCACCTCAGCAATTACTGTAAACAAGTAGTACTATCTGAGTCTATTTTGGTCTAAAACGACTGCCTCAAAAGACTTGTGAAGAGTCGGACGAGGCAGTCTTTTTTGATTAAGCCGCTGCACTTTGCAAGACAACTGAATTGGAAATTGTTATGCTTGTGGTGTTAGTATTATCAGGACGATTACGGCGGACACGATTTCTATCCCACATATACTTCTCTGCAAACTATTGATGCGCAGAGATTTTACCGCGGAACATAACCAATATAGATTTATATAATTTGGGAGTTCACCGTCATGAAGCAAGTTGACATCAAATCGATCGATCGTGATGAAGACATTTTTATGAGCGCCAAGGTAATCAGGGACGCCTTTAGATCCGTCGCCGAGCTCTTCGATCTCACTATCGATAATGCGCCGTCAAATGCGGCATTCATTTCCGAGGATAAATTATATGCGATGAAAGAATCGGGCATTACATTATTTGGGGCGTTCGAAGGCGAAAAGCAAGTCGGGTTCGTATCCGTAGAAAAGGCAAACGATACAGTTTTCTATCTGGAAAAACTGGCGGTCTTGCCGGAACATCGACACAAAGGCTTCGGAAAGATCCTTATGGATCATGTATTCGATTATGTAAGAGCGCAAGGCGGAAAAAGGATATCCATCGGCATCATCAATGAAAACACGGTGCTTAAAAACTGGTATGAAGCATACGGTTTTGGAGAGGTGTGCGTCAAGACTTACGAGCATCTGCCATTTACTGTTTGCATTATGGAAAAAGACGTATACGACTAGAGCTTCGATAATCGGAATTGATGCTTTGATTGATTTTTTCTTGAGGAGATTGAAGATGAGTAATCCATGGGACAGTATTTTATTGACCGATTATGAAACACATATGAGCCAAGACAATGTTTTCCAACTTCAAACCTTAAAAAGCATTATGGCTGAGCAACTCACAGACTATAATTTCAAAAATGTAATGATTTTGGGTGTTGCCGGCGGAAACGGTCTGGAACACATATCGCCCCGGGATTTTGAAGTGATCCACGGCGTGGACATCAATTCGTGCTATTTGGAAACGTGCGCCCAAAGATATCCGAACCTTAAAGATGTCTTTGTTCCGATCTGTGCGGATCTATGCGATGAATCGATAGATTTGCCACAAACGGATTGGGTAATCGCCAACCTGTTGATCGAATATATCGGTTATTCGCGCTTCCAAAAAGTGCTTTTGCATGTCGCGCCCAAAGTGGTTTCCTGCGTCATCATCGACAATAGAGATCAAATGACCGTATCCGACTCATCTAATAGTCAGGTTTTTGATCGATTAGGTGAAGTGTATCATCAAATAGACGAACCCACATTGGACACATCTATGGCAGATATCGGATTCATAAAATATCATCGTCGGGAAACGTTGCTTCCAAACGGTAAAGCACTGATTCGACTGGACTATATCGCATCAACTGCGGTGCATATTGAATCTCATCAGTAATGATTGGTGCGGATATTAGTCATGTTTATCTCGTCAAACCGCCATGAAAATAACACTCATATATTTTCTCGTCCAAGTAATAGATTTCCTCATAGCCTTGAAACCATTTAAAATCGCCGGCGACACTGCACTTATAAACATATTCTCCGGAGGCGTAGTATTCCGGTCCGCGATAAGGCATGGTCTCGTCGGCGGCTCGCAAAGCTTCTTTGAGGAAATTACCGCTGAATTTCTCGTCTAACACTCTGCCAATGTAGTTCATAGCGTAGACCGCGCTTCCATTTTTCCAAATCGCTTCTTGCCCGGCAAACTGCTCGCCGCCGACATAGGTGTCGTGATAAGTGTAGTCTCCGCGCGAGTATTGAAAATCGTGCGAATCCAAGCGCGTCGAATCGACCTCGTTTATCATCGCTGCATAAGTGTTGATATTGGCCTCGAGGCGGAAACGTATCAATTCGTTACACGGAGTGGGCTCATCGCTTACGGGAATTTTGGCACACTCCTGATCCTTTACCAAATAGTCAATTGTGACATTCAAGAGCAAACTGATCTGAATCAAGTTCGAAATATCCGGATAAACTTGGCCGGATTCCCACTTTGCCACCGCTTGCCGGGACACATTGAGTTTTTCGGCCAGTTCCTCCTGCGTCAAGCCTTTGCTCTTCCTCAATATATGCAACTTCTCAGAAAAAATCATGTCATCACCCTCCTCTTCAAAATCATAACATGAGGGCATTTAAATCACAGTCATTTAGAGATTGCAATTTTGCTACTTTCAATATACATAATTTTCGAGTATTTTTATTCATATCACTTCACTGCGTCTCCGATTTTACGAGACGCCCCGGCAGGACGATCGAAAAGGAGATTATTATGAATTGCAACCAATGCGGCTATCTATTAGCAGAAGACGAGACGGTTTGCCCGGCTTGCGGTAACAAGGCGATCGGCGCATCTGTTTCCGAAGCTCAAGTCACACCACCGGCATCCTTAAATAATACGGTTCCGGACAGCATGCCTGAAGTTCAAACCAATTCATCCTTTCCGAGCCCGAAAGCAAAAGACAACCCTCTTATGAAATCAATGATTTTCGGAGTCGTCGGGATGGCCATCGGTGCAGCGGTGCTTTTCGCTATTTTTATGATTAACGGCATTGTTGGCGCTGATGCCGATAAAATCGAAGGCAGGGGCTACGACGCGCCGGAAGAGGCAGCTGAGGCTTACCTCATTGCACTTCGCGACCAAGACGTCGACGCCATGATTTCTACTTTTGCCGTCGAAAGTTATGTCGAAAACTATGATTTCAATGCCATGATTGAGCGACTTCAGGCTTATGTCCCCAATATGGAAATGCCTTTCCCCGGTTCAACCCCCTACACAAAGGATCTCAATCTCGAATCACGTCGCAAATTCATCACTCAAAACATCAGCAATCAATATTTTTACTATAACGAATTGATCGAGGATTATTCTTTCGGACTATCAAATACTTTGAAAGATTATCCGGATCTGGTTGAAGATATGGAGAAAGCGACCAAAGACTATTATTTTGAAGACTTGGAAATTACGGGGTCCATGGATCCCGAAGATATCTCCGATATATACAAGGATGAGCGTAATCAAAAAAATCTAGCTGATCAGGTAAAGATTTATGGTGTGAAAAAAGACGAGGTCGCTAACGTTGTCATCACTTTTGAGGTTGCTGGTGATGAATACATCTTCTGCCCACAGCTCATAGAGTATAACGGTCGGTGGTATATCCAATCACTTCAAGGCAATCTCGCAAATCTGATTGGACTCGGATACGTTGCAGGTGGTATCGCACCCTACCCCCTCCCTGATAGCAGCCCGGGCGTATAAGAGCAGATTACTCGGCAATACTAATGTCCATAAGCTTTATTGGAGGTATCGTGTGATGAGCGACCCATTTTTAGCACAGTGGTTTGGCGGCTTCGAGGTGGCATTACAGAATATGTCCGAGGAGGAACGCGCGGCCCTACTTCGACCTTGTGCAAAGGCATGTTCGGAATCGTATCCCGCGAACATTTTTCGCGAGGCTTTTTCGAAAAGCTCGGATCGGGCTGATTTTTTGCATCGTATCGAGTCCGGGATGGGCGGGGTTGTGATAGAGCGTGTCGATGCATCGCACGTGGTTTTCGTATATCCGGAATGTTATTGTGATTTGCACACTCGCGGCTGGGTATCGACACCCGAACTTTGCGAGTGTTCCAGGTATAATCTTCAGGCCAATTTCGAAGCGGCAATGGGTCCGTCCAGCGTGACGGTGGAACTCGAGCAGACCATTCTCGGCGGTGCAGAATCCTGCCGGCTGAGGGTGTCTTTTTTGGATTAGGTGGGTTGAATGGAATATTGAGCTTGTTTTCAGTTTCAGAATCTTCTTAGTGCTACTGCGGATTGAATCCGTTCACGTACCAAGAGCACAATGGTGAAAATGGCGGTATATATAGCAGTATATGCTGATGCAGTGATGAAATGACTTGCGTTCAATCGAAAAATATCCGAAACATAGTCCATCAATACCATTTTAATAAGCTGCATAAGCATTATGGATAAAGGAATGGACGTCGCAAGAGTGAGTGCAGCGACCAGCATCAATTCATATGCGTATATCGCCGTAATGTGACGCCGGCGCATTCCCATGGCGCGTTCCATCTCAATAAAATCAGCTCTCCGATCCATATAGTAGCGAGTGATCATCAAGAGAAACACAATAATCGTCACAACCAGCATTGCACCGATAAGACTTACAATCTTTGTGAATACCTGATTTTGCGTCTCAATGAATGCGTACATATCTCCCACCCAAGACATATTGGCCTCTATGCCTACCTGTCGAATTTCTTGCCCGGCTCTGGCCGCGTCGGAAAAATTGTCCGAATAAACAATTAGATTATAGATATGATTGTCAGAAGGTCCTTTTTGTGTCGTTAGCATCTCTTCATAGCTTTCCGGAATATGAACCAATGGTATTTCAACTGTATCATTTTCGACACAGAGGATAATCTGAGGACTCTCCCTTCTGGATTGGATACGAAAAAAGTCGGCATTAATGATTCCGACGAGGGTGAAGTCTTCCGTTTGAAAGAAGATAGCTTCCCCGCCATTGATTCGAAAAGATACGGTTTCACCAATTAGCGCACTATGCTCATTCGACGGTATGCCATACTTTTCTAACATATAGCTGCTGATCATGAGTTCGCCGGGGTTTTCCGAAAGTCGTCCGGTTATATATTGTCCTTCCGGTGATTTTGAATCGTACTCTTTTAGCTCCGCATCAGAAATTAATCGGCTCGGAGGAACGACCAGCGCACGTATACTAAAATATACATTCATGTCCGCGACAGTCTCACCTATCTTCTCTCCGTACGGAAAATCAAAGCTCAAATCATTAATTCCGGAATACGCTTTCCCGGCAACAAGCATTTCGGTTTGATCTAATAACAGAGGAGAAGAATCTCCTTCAAGAGTGCTGCTTTGCTTCCCATTTGATTTGGCTATGAACGCCTCGAGACAATCAACCAGACTATCAGTATATATCTGCACCTCCGAAATATTCGGACTTTTCGAGACGACTTCAAGTACTTGATCGAAACCTTTTGAATCCGTATCGAGAATTCGATTATATGCCATTGAGATTTGTTCATTTTCAAGTTCCCGCATCACCTCTGTGGTAGCCAGATTATAGCTCACTGCACAAAAAATCATCACAGCAGAAATAATCATGCCCCCGACAACAATCGATGTTGTCTTGCGATAAAACAGTACATTTTTGACCGCTATACCAATGGCGTCTCTCTGTCTCACTTTTCCTCCGTCCGTGCTAAATCCAATTATTCTTTATCTCGAAGCACTTCAACGATACGGATACGACTAATTTTTCTAATCATCAAAATTGATGATATCCATAGCATAATGTTCATGATGAACCAAGCTATAATTGCCGAAAGCACAATACTCTTGTCACGATATTGAATGCCGTATGTCAATGTATTTAGCGCTTCACGTATATATCGATTCGAAAAGCGAACCACTATCATCGCAAATGCGACAGCGGTTACAAGAGTGATTTCCATAACTATAAACTGTATTCTCAAAAGGTACTTATCTTTTGTGCCCAGCATTTTGTATGTTGCGATGTTGCGGCGACGAGAATTGAAAAACATGCCGGAAATGCTGTAAATACCAACGGTACTGATAAATAGCATCAGCAACGAAGCAGACATGAAAAACAGCTTGAACACACCTAGACTCTGAATCAAACTGTCCAATGGTGACTCAATATATATGTCATAGTCACTTTTCAACTCTGTTTGAAGTTTCTGATATAGTGCGATCTCATCGACCCAACCATATATTTCATGAGGAATTCGAATTCCCTCTGCCAAAAGAAAAGGATTAATCACTTCAAATGACACATACATCGTTACCGTTTCACAGGGTACCCCATCAATCTCACTGGCTATGCCTTGAATATAATACTTGCCAAAACTTATGCCATCTGCGGATATAATATCTACCGAATCCAATATTTCGAATTTCGAAAAATCTTCTTTTGGGCAAAATATATATGCGGCTTGGTCTATACCGTTGGTTAAAATACGCTCAGACACGATTGTCGGCAAACCGGAATAGCCATCCATGGACTGTCGCGACAGCCAAACCGGTATGACCCGTGCCGGTATCTGCACTTCATTATGAGCAAATGATAATGTTGATCTATCAAGAATTGTACTTGGGTACACTTCGACGGATAAGTTGCGGACTCCCTTTTCGCGAAGCAGATCAACATCCTCAAGCTTTGAGTGATGAAATATGGCATATACGCCCCTTAAATCTTGCGATTCCGACCATTCGTACATGGCAGGGATTACAGAAATCGTCATGTTTATCAAT
Organism: Clostridiaceae bacterium; assembly: GCA_012718915.1. Taxonomy (GTDB): domain Bacteria; phylum Bacillota; class Clostridia; order Saccharofermentanales; family Saccharofermentanaceae; genus DUPM01. Next base: position 20,356 of record JAAYBI010000066.1, on the reverse strand, counting down.
ATGATGGACACAGATATAAGCATCGTCGCAACGACAACCCCTGGTATTAGGATATTCTTGCCCAAACGAAACTCTTTGGCTGCAGATACAATCGTGTCAGCAAACCTCATCCGACTCCACCCGTCCATCTCGGAGTTTAATCATCCGATTCGCTCGCTTTGCATCTTCCGCATTGTGTGTCACCAACACAACCGTGGTTCCCATGCGATGAAGCTGCTCCAGAAGATCCATAACCATGCCGCTGTTTTCAGAGTCTAAGTTCCCGCAAGGCTCGTCCGCGAAAACAATCGGGGGCTGATGCACGATAGCGCGCGCGATGGCCACGCGTTGCTTCTCTCCGCCGGATAAGCGTCCGGACGGAACAGAAAGTTTATGAGCAATACCTACGGCCTCGCTCACCTCAGCGACACGATTTCTGCGTAACTTGGGCGACATGCCGGCTATGACAAGAGGCATAGATATATTGTCAAATACAGAATACGCCGGTTCAAGAAAAAACGACTGAAAAATAAATCCCGTCTTTTTGTTACGATGATTACATAAGGCTTTTTCGCTATATCGGGAAATATCCTCTCCGTCAATAAAAACGCGCCCCTCAGTTACCGAATCCAATCCAGCGGAAACATGCATGAGCGTCGACTTCCCGCTTCCGGAACGTCCGACAATGCTCACAAAACTCCCCATCTCAATTTCCAGAGATACACCGCGAAGCGCTTCGCAAGCTATATCTCCGGTCTGATATACCTTCTTAACCGCTTCTAACCGAATAATCTCCATTTGTTCTCTGCTTTCGCGCCTAATTATCTTGAGAAAATAAACGTGCGGACTCACTAACGAATATTAAGTATTTGATTCTAACGCAAATGCTCGTTCCTGCAGAACGAGCGCGTTCTCTTTTTCTTCATAGATAATTGTAATATTAAAAACGTGACCTTCATACTCCGGAATCGGTGCATAGAAAAAAACTTCACCGGTGCTTTCTTCCGTCTCCAGAACAAAGTCATGAACCCCACTCCCAAAAAATGATGTCAAATCAAAGCCATCTCGAATCGATGTAACAGCAGCTTCTTGCTCCGTTTCAGACATCGCAGCATACTGATCACTCTCTTCCATTGAAGATATTAAAAAATCCTCAAATCTCTCCTTTTCTATGGCGCCCCAATCAATGTTACTAAAAGTTAGAAAATGACCGTCTGTGACTTCGATATAAGCCTCTTCACCAGACCCTGAAAAGTAATATCGCCCGTCAGGCGGTTGCGCCAGTTTTTTTTCACTCGAACACGACGATATAAACAGAAGGACAATCAGTAGGCATATTCCCAAAACTCGCTTCATAGAAACTCTCCAAAATCAGATATTTTTGTCATTATACTACGAAATGATCTTCGAATGAACTCAGGACATCGGTGTTGTTACAACTTTAAGAATCTGAACAATTATAATTAAAAAAAGCAGAATAGTATCGACTATTCTGCTTTAGATGGTATTACGCTATTACTAACTTTGCAATGTGTACGTTACTCCGTATGCCGAAATCTTCTCTCCACTATTATAGTATGAACCAGTCATTTCAACTCCGAAAAGTGCATGGTAAGGATTAGTTATATGAAAGGTTATAGATGATCCGGATACACTGTAAGTTCCGTTTCCTGAAACAGAGCATGTAACAGGGCCAACATCGTATCTGAAATTCGTCAAGAAAGTATCTACGCTGGACGTTACTTTGATTCTTCTTGTGCCAGCAGAATTCTTCCACGTTTTGGGGTAGGTTTTGCTACACGAAGCGAGGCTCCCTAAAGACACTACCAAAAGAAGAACTGCAATACTTTTTGCGATTACTTTTCGAAATTTTAACATGACCTATACCTCCTCAAGTATAATTGTGAATTTCAAACTACTTGAATCATATATCTTTTTTTAAATAACACAATACCTATTTATCTATGCAGTGCAATTTGTTTTTGGAGTTGTCCCCTTTCTAACTTGAACCCTGTATTTCCAATATAAGTAGTTTAGGATATGATGTTTGAAAAAATGAGGCTCTTTTTTATAAATATTTAACTGAACCAGAAAACCAGACATCAAGTTGGAGGATCACCTTCTATGACAAACATCCAATATCGCCAAGTCGATTTGTCGGACTTGAAAGCGATCAAATACATCAGCGAAAAGACCTTTGAAGAGACCTTTTCGCACCTGAACAGCCCGGAAGACATGGCGCTTTATTTTCAGGAAAACACTCAAGATGACATCCTGATCCGCGAGATGAATAATCCCGATTCGACGTTTTATATCGCGGAGGACCAAGGCGAGGTTATCGGATATATCAAAATCAACCGCGGGCCGGCGCAGACCGAGCCCGGGCACGATGACGCTCTTGAAGTGCAAAGGCTATATGTCCTCAAAGCTTACAAGGGCAGTGGTATCGGACGCCGGCTGATGCAAGAAGCGATCGATCGGGCCATCGAGAGCGCCCTTCGCTACGTCTGGCTCGGCGTCTGGGAGCACAACGTCAAAGCCATTCGCTTTTACGAAAAACTGGGATTCCGCCCATTCGGCGAGCACCTGTTCATGCTCGGCTCCGACCCGCAGACGGATCTGCTGATGCGGTTGGATGTGTAAATATTTGCTCAAACCCACCTATTCCTTTACCCATACCTCATGCGCGCCAAATTCGGTTTCAATATCGAGCTCTGCTTTATGGCTGGCATTTGGTGTGGTCGAATTGTATAAAGGATTTTCGAAAAGATGTAGTTCGCTGATTTTTTTCAGGCCTGAAAGCGGTGATATGTCCGAGATATTGTTATCCACCAAAAAGATATGAGTCAGTGCGGATAAATTGGCTATCGGATGAATGTCGCTGATGCTATTGTGACTCAATTCTAAGACCGTCAGCTTTTCGAAATTCGATATGGCTGTAATGTCACTAATGCCATTCTCGGCCGCATAAAACTGGTCCAGATCTTCGAGTCCGGCAAGTGCTGAGATGTCCGACACTTTATTCCCCGTAATATTTAATATTCGAAGGGTCTTGAGCTCTGATAGCGCCGAAATATCTTCAACATCATTCGTAATCAAATACAAATGCTCCAGATTTTGGAGTAGACTAAGCGATGAAATGTCAGAGATTTGATTCCATCCCAAATCCAAATACGTGAGTTGATCCAATCCGGATAAAACCGAAATATCAGAAATCTGATTACCGGATAATACGAGGGTTTCCATTTCTTTTAGGTCTTTCAGTACTGCGATATCAGAGATTTGATTTGTACCGAGATTAAGAGTCTTAAGCGCCTTGAGGTTTTTTAGCGCTGAGATATCCTTGATTTTTGCTTCCGCAATATTAATCCACTCGAGCTTAGTCAGATTGGTGAGCGCAGATATATCGCTGAGATTCTTCGCGAAGACGGACAGCATATTTAGCTCTACAAGGTTTGAAACCGCCGAAATATCTTTAAGATCCGGTGTCGATAGAAAGAGTGATTGCAGATGAGTAAGATTTGAAATCGGAGAAATATCGACGACTTTTATTGCGGAAATATCCAATTCAGTAAGATTAATAAGATCTTTAATTCCGGAAATATCTGTTAATTTATTCGCGTCAATTTTTAGTTGTTTAAGATTACTTAAGGCCCCGATTGACGAAATGTCGGTTAATTCCATCGCAAAAATACTAAGCTGCTCGAGCTGGGTCAGCGCCACAATAGAGGACAGATCTGAAATTTGATGGCAAGAGATCTCCAACGTGGTCAGCTGATTCATTTCGGAAATATATGATAAATCAATCTCTTCCGGTGTATCTATTGTTATGTAGAGCGCTTCGAGGCTTTCAAGTAAGCGCATTTCCGATAAATCTACATTAATGGCATCGAAGGGTATGTAAATATTGATGTATGTCAATTGTTCTATTTCACCTGAATAAATTTCACTTTTGGGCTTCTGAAGCGCATCTCTGACCGCTGCTTCAAAATATGGATCTTGAAACACGACTGGCACGCCTCGATCCTCGGTCGTCGCCGCCGAGATGATAACCGCATGAGAAGTTTCAGGTATAAGAGTTGTTGTGTCGGTCGCTTCAATCGTTTCCTGTCCCTCTGTATTTATTTGTGACGTAACCACTTCGTCACGACAAGCGGACAAAATCAATGCAACGATGACGATTAGCGCTACTATTTTTTTCATATCAATCTCCTCTATTTACAATGTGGTCTGTTAACTTAAAACAGGAAAAGAGGCTTGAAATGCCTCTGGTACAATGGTTTCACCACAAAATCATTACCTCCCAGAAAGGACGGAATCAAGTCTCATGAAAATTGTACCATCAAACGTCGTATGTCCGCGATGCTATTCACGAAAGCTTCAACATATTCTTATTCATCGTTTCCCATTTTCGATGCAATAATACCATCGGGCCCGAGACAATTATCTTGTCTATTCGTTATTATGCAAATCGGAAGGCGGATAGTGTTTCCACATACGTCTTTTCTCCTCATAGTAATAACAGCGTTTTTTTCGTAAATTAACTTCTTTTTAAAACATGCTTATCAGTTTTCTTTAGAATTGTTTCCAACCGGTTTACAAACCGGTTGGACATCCTTTTCATAATGGTATTAAATACTTAACAGGCGAATTTCATCGCATCCGGGAATGAGCCAGAGAAATAATCGCTTAATATTTTACTGAAAAGGACAAACAACGATGAAAAAATTTATACTGATTCTTCTATCCATTTCAATCGGTCTCAGTCTGACGTCTTGCAATAACGTTTTTCGACTTGTGGATGATACGAAAAAGGATTCTCGTGTAGAAGTTACTGAAGAACGCGATACCTCGGACGGGACGGAGGCTTCGAACACGGAAGAGCCCGATACGACTAAAGAAGATCGCGACACTTCGGTCGAATCGGAAGAATCAAATTCTGCCAATTCTACGTCTGTTACAGAAATTACAGAAGTCACGACCAACACGTCTTCCGACGGAACCCTGCGCCTTCTTTCGGACTTGCCTGATTTCCCCGAAGAATTTCTTTATATGTCGGGTGTGGGCGGCTGGTTTACAAGCCTAAAAATAAAGCCCGACGGTTCTTTTACGGGATATTACATGGATGCTGACATGGGCGATAACGGCGATGATTATCCGAACGGCACAATGTACGAGTCTGTATTCAGCGGCAAGTTTACCGATTTTCGCAAGGTCAGCGATTATGAGTACACGATGCAACTCGAAAGTATTCTTATCGAGGGTGAGATTAATTCTGAACGATTTGAGGATGGCGTCAAAATTATCACAACTTATGCTTACGGCATGGACAATCCGGGCGAGTTTATCATCTACCTGCCCGGCAGGCCGACAGTGGATCTGCCTGAAGATTTTATGTTGTGGATCAGCATGCCTAATGTGTGGTCAGAGGACAATGTTCCGGAGACGCTGCCCTTTTATGGGCTATACAATGTCGGTGGTGCAGAAGGATTTTTCTCAGCCTGATTCGTGCGTCAGTTTATAAAATAACGACGGTAGCGAGTCTCGACCCGCTACCGCCATTGAACCGCTTCCTTAGAGAACTCCTACACCTTTACAACGACACTGCCCCTTTTGTGGCCTGTATCGACATAGCGATGTGCTTCGGAAATTTGAAATAAAGAGTAACTTCGGTCGATGACCGGCTTCAGAGTTCCTTCTTCAATTAACTGACGAAGAAGTTCCAGGTCCTTGATTTTATCCGCCGGCTTACGAATACCGGTCGCCGAGAATACGGCTTTTTTCTTACCTGCAATCGAGGTGAGAAGCATATGGATCATCGACGACCCTGTCGGGACAGTGGTCATATAAACTCCGCCCGAAAGCAATGCCTTTTTGCATTGTGGAAAACTGCTTTTGCCGACCGCGTCAAAAATGATCCGGTATGCATTTTCTACCGACAGATAATCAGTCTTCGTGTAATCAATCACTTGATCCGCTCCCAAGCCACGTACAAGATCTTGATTTCCCGGTCCGCAGACACCGGTGACATGAGCACCGAGATGCTTTGCGAGTTGAACCGCATAAACGCCGACTCCGCCCGAGGCACCAATGATCAGAACACGATCGCCCTTTTTGATCTTTGCGGAGTCGCGGAGAAACGGAAGTGCTGTGATCGCGCCTTCGCTGATGGCGGCGGCCTCTTCGAAACTAGCGTTTCCCGGCTTTTCGAAAATCGCCTCGGTCTCGGCAAGCGTGATATATTCCGCATTTGAACCGAACTTAGCCCCGGAAGATCCATAGACCTCATCGCCGACCTTGAAGCGGGTGACGTCTTTTCCGACCGCCTCAATCGTTCCGGCAATAACATCCCCCGGAATCTGTTTCGGATGAGAAAGACCCGTGAACAATCGCGCAACCGCCGGATTACCTTTTCGAAAAGCGCTGTCCGCCGGCGCAGCAACGGTCGCCCGGATCCGAATCAGGACCTCGTTTTCCTTTGGTGTAGGTTTTTCCATATCCTTGATGTAAAGGACTTCGGGACTGCCGTATTTTTTACATTGAACTGCTTTCATAGTGTATCTCCTTGTAATCCTGTCCGCTCTTTGCGGACTGTTTTCTGATATATGTGCGAACTAAACCAAGCCCTCGAGAAAAGGCACGAGAAAAGGGATGTCGGGTCATCTTTTTAGGAAATTACGTTGATGACAACTTTGCCGCCTGCGTGTCCGGCTTTCAGGTATTCAAAGGCCTCTCCGGCCTCCTGAAGTGAATAACGCTTGTCGATAACCGGTCGTATTCGGCCTTCTTCGACGAGCCTCATGACAAACTCGAGATCCTCCGTGCTTGCCTTGCCAGCGAGAAAGCGTATTTTCCGGCTACCGATCGAGAGAAACGGACCGAGCAGGAAAAACCTGAAAATTTGCGAAAGCGCTCCGCCGACGATCACGCAGGAGCCGCCCGGTGTCAGGAGCTTTTTATATGTAAAAATCGAATAGTTTCCGTTAATTGCGAGGATAACGTCGAAATTTCCCGGAAGAGAACTCAACTCGTTTTTTGTATAATCGAGAATACTGTCTGCGCCGAGGGAGGAAACTAATTCCGTTCTTTTGGAACTGCAGACGGCGGTCACATGCGCGCCGAAGTGTTTGGCAAGTTGTAGTGCGAACAGGCCTACGCCTCCGGAAGCCCCGACAATAAGTACGCGGTGCCCGGACTTAATTCTGCCTTTGTCACGAAGGGCCTGAAGCGCCGTGAGTGAGGCCATCGGCACAGCGGCGGCATCCTCGTAGGACACGGACTCTGCCTTCGCTGCCAAAAGGTTTTCCGGCGCCGCAACATATTCCGCGAGGCCTCCGAAACCGCAGCCGGACAGATCTCCGAAGACCTCGTCTCCGACCTTGAACTTCTTGACCTCCGGACCGACCGTCTCGATTCTCCCGGCGATATCAGCGCCAAAGATGCCGCTTTTCGGGCCGATGCCCATCTGCATAGATCGATAATCGGCGGCATTTAGGGATACCGTGTGAATTTTCACAAGTACCTGCCCGGTGGCGGGTGACGGCTTTTCGACTTCCTCGAGTCGCATACCGGAAGAAGCGCTCTTTTTCGAGTAGACTACGGCTTTCATAATGTCACGCCTCCAATTTCTTGTACTCAAAGACTTCACCGATTGGCCGCCCGAACGCATCTGCGATTCGAAAAGCTAGTTCCAGCGATGGAGAGTATTTTCCTGCCTCTACCGCGATGATTGTCTGCCGAGACGCACCGACCTTTTCTGCCAGTTGCTGTTGGGTCATCTCCTCAGCGAAAAATCTCAGTGTTCTGATATTATTGGTAATCTCGAAGTCTTTCTTAGCCACGCGTAACACCCCTTCTGTAGTAAAAGATTGTACTGAATCCCTCGATAATCGATCCGACGCTGAATGAAACAAACATGATATTCAGCATGACGGCGGGTGAGTGTCCGAGATAGGCGAAGATCAGCGCTGTCATAAATCCTACTCCGGCAATCGCAAACCCAACTCTCAAAGATTTGAGCTCCACGAGCTTATCCATTTCGTCAGTGACCATTTCAGAAGCAATCATCTTCTCGATCTTCTTTCCGTCGCTCTGACCGGTTGCGATTTGTTCTCGGACCGCCATCGACATAGATAACAAAATGTGAAATACGATTTGGATGATGATACTTGAGATAATGCCGATACCGACAAAGATAAGCATGGCACCCGCCCAGAATTTGATATTATCCGATTCTGCGACTCCGGCCTTTACCTTTCCGTAGACATAGAAACAATAGGATGCGAGAACGACAATTCCTACCAGGATTGAAACGATAGTCCTTTTTTCAGAATACGACATATTGATCACCTCTCTGCGTGTCTGTTATTATACACACAATGTAGCACGCGCTTTTCTCGATGTCAACTATATTGTACATTAAGTCCAAAACTTATTACTATCACTATGGATGACCAAAACAATAATGAACTGTATTGACCGAAAATGACACCGCCACGCCCTCGAGATTTCGCTGTCTCTTAGCTTCCCGGACATTTTCCCAACACCCGGCTATTGCGTCTATCAAAAGTGTTTTTCACAATTTCTTGGATAAAAAACGAACTGTCTCATATTTTTGATATACTCTTTCTAAATATTGCATTCACTCATGCCCCACCGGGCGTACCAAAGGAGACCATTCTATGAGACTTTCGGACCTGTCTGATTTCGACAACATTGTCATCCAGTGTCATGACAATCCGGATCCCGATGCCGTGGCGTCCGGATTCGCTCTATATCGCTTTTTCGCAGCCGATACCCGTCGACACGTTCGCTTTGTCTATGCGGGCAAGTATGTGATACAGAAGCCCAACATTCTTATGATGATTGAGCGACTGGGCATTCCGCTGGAGCATGTCGAATCATTAGAGGAAGTGCCGGATCTTCTGATTGTGGTTGACGGTCAATACGGCGAAGGCAATGTCACGACGCTTCCCGGAAAATCGATTGCCGTAATCGATCATCATCCGGACAGCGGACGAACGTTTGATTTTTCGGAAATTCGAAGCGCCTACGGCAGCTGTGCGACTCTTGTGTATCAACTGTTGAGAAATGAAGGTATTGACGTGAATGATGACATCGCCCTGACGACCGCCCTTTATTATGGTCTTTATACGGATTCCAACAGTCTTTCGGAGATTTCACATCCGGCGGACAAGGATCTGCGGGATGATTTGATCTGCAACAATAGCTTGATTAGCGCACTTCGCAACGCCAACTTATCGTCTGACGACATTCTTCTCGCGGGAGACGCTTTGAACGGTGCCTTTTTCGACAAAGAAAATCGCTTTGCCATCGCTGAGGCGGGACCTTGCGATCCGAATATTTTGGGTTTCATCAGTGACATGTTGCTCCAAGTGAATCTTTGCGATTCTTGTGTGGTATTTTGCCGCTTGCCTTTTGGCGTCAAGTACTCCGTCAGGAGTTGTACCCCCGAGATTCAGGCCGGCGATATGGCGCGTTTTTTAGCGACGGATATCGGTTCCGGTGGCGGGCACGCGGAAAAAGCCGGCGGCTTCTTGCGCGAAGATGCCCTATCGGCAGAGCTCTCCTCAAAAGGCCTCTCGGACGCTGAATTCTTTACCGATAGTATTCGTGCGTATCAGAAAAGCTATGACATTATCTATGCATCTCAATTCGAACCGGACTTAAGGGAGATGTCCGTATACGTCAAAAACCGCTTGCCACTCGGATTTGTCCGCTCTATAGACGTCTTGAACGACGGTGATTTTGCGACGGTTCGCACCCTTGAGGGGGACATTAACATCCGCGCTTCCGAAGACACCTATATCATGATTGGTATTTCCGGCGAGGTGTATCCGATTAAAAAGGCAACTTTTGAGAAACGTTATACCGCATCTGATAATTCCTATTCCGCAAGTTTTGAATACTCTCCGACCATCAAGCGGATGCACACACAGCAATCCGTATCATTAGTCGAGCACGCGCACGTATGCATCCCGACGGACGAGACCCAAATCTATGCCCGTCCGCTCACGCGAACGACCAAGGTTTTTACCGCCTGGGATCCGGATCACTATATGCTCGGAAACAAGGGCGACATGCTCGCAGCACATTATGATAACCCGAAGGATGTATACGTGGTTGCGCAAGATATTTTCGAGATGACTTACAGTCGGTTTGAATCCTGAGTCATAAAGAAGTCCAAATTATTCGGCCGCGAATCAGCTATCAATGTAGTATTTAATCCGATTCTCAGCGGACAAATTCTTACCGCCCAATACATCCTCTGCCATCTGATACAAGTCCTTCAATTCACGGTACGGGAATCGGCCGAAGCCGAAATTATCCTTGATATAGACGTATTTTGCATCCTTATCAAAACCCACAAAATAGGGTATGACTGCGACGGGATAGATGCCGTCCTTAACACTGAAAATGATGGTTTCTGCGGTTGACACTGCCAAAAACAAATTGCGATCTGAGTTAATTTCCCATCGGCTAATCTTGTTTATAAGTTCATTGCCGGTATAGACCAACTCTCCGCTCTTCACGTCGGCCGCGCGAATACGATAGTCATCGGAGTGAAACACAAACGTCTGGTCCGCATCAATGAAGTAGCCGGAAAAAATGTTGTTGTTCATGCCCACAATCAAAGAAATCGTTTTGCCGCTTTCGAGATCGACAATGTGGATGTATTGGTCTGCGGCCGGAATTGCTGCGTATGGCTGATCCTGTGCAAATGCAATCTGAACAAAATACCCCGATGATAATTCAATATGTTCTTCCAATTCGACATGCGAATTATCTTCGGTGTTGATTGCGAAAAGTCCTTCGTCTCCGCTCATTATCAAGTATTTCGCATCACCGGAAACAGCAACGACTTTCTCATTAATTTCTGTCTTCAAGTCTAGAACGACTTCCCGCTTCTCTGTGGAATACAGAAAAACTCTCGATGCTGCATCAAACACAAAATGGGTTTGATCTTCATTCGTACGACATGTAAAGTAAGCGTCTTCATCCTGATAGATGGTTTCCGTCGTGTCCGACGCAAAGTCGACATATTCAACCGTTCCGTCGTACATTGCCAGAAAAACACCGTCTTCTTCAAAAATCGCGCCTTCAATTAAATACCGCACTTGAGTATCGCAGACAACCTCTTCAGACAAAGTATCAAATATCCAAACAAACGTCGAATCATCATTAAATTTTTCGAAGAGTAAGTATCGATTGTCCGGACTTTTCGAAAACAGCAGGTAACTATATTCTGAGTTCAGCTCATCCACAGTCTCGAATCCCGGTGCCAGATAATAGGAAAAAACCATCATCGACTTGGAGTAGTCCGGCACAATAATAATATGATTGGACGCACCAACAAAACTCATGATATTGGCATCTATTTTGAAGTCTAAATCCTGATAATCTCTTCCGGTATATAAATCTCCCCAATTGGTTTGCCCCATATCGGTCATAGAAACATAAAACCCGGTATCTTTATTCATCGCGAGACCGACAATCTCAGTAGAAGTGATCTTTTCCGTCTCTTTTTCTCCATTTTCAAGGTCGAAAAGAAATACGCGGTTTTCGACAACGAGCAAAATATGGTTCCCGGCTTCTTCGGAAATAATCAGCTTCACCTGGCTAATCACAAAATCCGCTACTGAACTTGTCACCCGTTCCTCCGTAAGCCACAGCAAGGATCCGTCACGCCAATCGAAGCATGCCAACTCAATTTTGATCTGCTTTGACGGGTCATCCCAAATTGAATAATCGTTCGATCCGCATATCAGTCGATCATCGGGAGCAAATTCTACAAAAAAGTTGTATGAATAGTTGAGTTCAATGCTTGAAATCAACTGGTCAGAAACCGAATCAAAAATCCGAACCAGGGGTAATATATCATCCGACGTCATATCCGAATTAACGACCGCTATCTTCGATCCATCCTTTGAAAGCACAATATCTGTCAATAAGACATCAATATTATCCATCCGAATCCTGTTTATTACTTGACCGTTATTCATATCCAAAACATAGATCCAATCGGAATAGGCAAAACTATATGCCAGTGTTGAACCATCTTCACTCACTGCAAAATTAGGTTCTCGAGAATAGGAAGATGTCTTATACGTGGGGTCTGCCTTATCATACCGCATACTCCATATCGTGGATCCATCCGCTCCGTCAATACAAAGAATATCCACCGCAGAAAACGCGACTACTCGCTCATCTGCAAAAACATAATCATAAATTCGATTCGTCGAAATTGCTTCTGTGTCGGCGCTTATCTCACTGATTAATGTCCCTTTTGTAACGTCAAATAAATTCAGAACTCCCCTTTGATCGAGTGCGCAAAAAGTATTTCCATCACCCGAAGCCTGAACATTATCCGTCAGCACATCCTGATGCTCAATTGAATAATCCGGCACCATCTCCGAACCCGCCGCGTATGCATGCAGCGCATTCGATAAAGCGTATTCTGCCTGCGGCATCACCGGACGCTCGGGATTCTCCAAATCCTTGGGCAGTGCTTCAAGTGCAACCAGAATCGCATTGGTGCGATCCCCTGACTCAAGTAATCTCAATGACGTATCCGCCAAAAACAGCGACTGCGTCTTCTGTTGCTTTCTATAATTTTCGATAATCTTTTGATTCTGAATGTAATTGTATATACCGAAAACAACGGCCAACACCGCAAACGCTGTAACGCCGAGTGCGATACGCCGATTCCTCTGTTCACGATGTCTTTGCTTCAAGTCATCGTAACGACAACCGAGAATCGGCGCCGCCAAGCGGAGAATATCTCTCTTGATAACTTGCTTTCTCGTCCTCTCATCCGGTGCGCGATAGTCCGCCGCAAAGGGCTCAGCGATGGTCTCATAGACATAAGTCTCACCGTGAACGTCAATCTCGCGACGCTCCTCGAAAAGCAACGGCTTGGGGAAGGAATCCTTGGGCTCTCCCTCGATAATAACAGGCAAAATGCGCTCACGTCCGTGCTTTCTGATGAAGTAGGATACCTCATTCTCGACCCACTCAGACTCCGGTGTTCGTGGTGAGCAAATAACAATCAAGTATTCAGACTCATCCAGTGCAGTCAGTATTTCTTCACTTAAGCTCGACGACACCGTCAGTTCTTCCTGATCCCGGAAGACACGCTCGATTTTTTTCTTGCCCGATAATTTGCGTATAGACCTCGGTACACGTATGTTCTCTAATCGCTTATGTATCTGCTCAGAAACTGCTATATCCATCGGTGCGTGTCGATAACTGATAAACGCGTCGTATTTCATCCGTAATACCTGCCCTTTACTATTGCCGCTTTGTTAAAGTCTCTCCTAAGCGTCACTTCAAGTCGTCTCACCGAACCTATAAGCGTTCGACTTGATGCTAATTGACATTATATCGAAAAGGAGGCGGAACCACCATGACAAATGGAAAAGCGTTAATTACATAGTGTGCGGTAGCGCGGCGGAGTGGGCAACATTTGCCGGAGGGCGGCGGAGTGGGCGACATTTGCCGGCGGGGCGAGGCGCAGCGACATTTACCGGAGGGTGTCGGAGCGGGCGACATTTGCCGGAGGACGACGAAGTGGGCGACATTTGCCGGAGGACGACGGAGTGGGCGACATTTAACGGAGGGTGTCGGAGCGGGCGACATTTGCCGGAGGACGACGAAGTGGGCGACATTTGCCGGAGGACGAAACGTTTCGCGACTCAGAGATACCGGCAAAACAGTTCAGAACACTTCATCTTGCCGGTAGTTTCCGATTTCGAAGATTTTCGCGGAGCGCGGGATACCGGCAAAAGTGGCGCGTGGGAAAGGCTTTGCCGGTAGTTTCACGTTCACACGGATGCCATAGCGGCAATTCTTCAAGAAGTTCTAATCATCTGCAGCGATATCCGGAAGTATCAAAGCTGTTCGCAAGTACTGAGTTTAGATCGATTCAGCTCTATTCGTAGTTCATGAGTCCGATTGCTTTCCGAACTCATTCCTTTAAAGCCGCTTGATTCATGTCCAATATTTGGGGTGCAGTACAAATGCTTTTCTAGGCTGTACTTCTCACCTGCCAGAGCATCTGTAATCGGCAAATTTACAGCCTAGATCGCTAGAACTTCGATTCTAGGCTGTATTCTCACCTGTCAGAGCGGCTGTAATCGGCAAATTTACAGCCTAGAGCACCAGAACTTCGATTCTAGGCTGTACTTCCCCACTCTCTGAAAAAACTAGCAATTCAAATTTACAGCCTAGATCGCTAGAACTTCGTTTGTAGGCTGAAATTCTCACCTGCCAGAGCATCTGTACTTATGCGATCTCGGGAGATTCAGAATCTCTTACTCCACCGCCTTCAGTGCACCGACCATGTCAATTCGCTTGGTTTTCCCGGAAAGTAGCCCGTCAACGGTCAATGCAACCACAAAGGTACCGGCGACGCATAATATAACAGACACCGGAGCGATATAGGAAGGAAAATCGATGTTCTCGCTGATGGACTCCGTAATTAATCGAATGAAAAATATCCCGAGAGGCACGCCGGCTAAACTTCCGATTGCCGTTAACAGTAGCGTCTGAACTCGAAGTAGTTTTCGGATGTGCGGAAGCGGATATCCGAGCACGCGAAGTGTGGCTAATTCGCGGATACGTTCCGCGTAGGATAAACTTCCGAGATTATATAGGACGACGACCCCTAAGAGCACAGCAGCCAGAAAGAGAACTATAATAATCATGTTCAGGCTTTCGAGCATCTGACCATAGCTGTCCTTGATGAACTCTTTATCCTTAATATCAACAATTCCTTTTGCATCTTCTCTAACAATTTCACGATCTGACAGCAAATACGCTGATGTATTCATCTCAAGCCCAATCGCTTCAAACGCGTCCTCAGACATTACAATTCCTTGGTCAAACGGCGAACGATTAATCGAAGATACATATGATTCATAGTCCTTTTCTTCACCCAATAGGCGGAACGACACTTTATCTCCGACACCAATATTCAGTAGTTCTGCAGTCTTCAAAGATACAAGCATACCTTCCTCCGGCAGCGTCAAAGGCTTTCCGTTTTTGTCTTCAAAGTGCTCCATGTTCCCCTCACCAAAAATTCGCATCGGCAACATCTGTCGCTTTTCTCCGTCGCGAACACTGACCGTTCGCTCGTCGACCGCCTGCATTTTCGCCGGTTGCTCGAAAATCGCCTCAGGAGTAGCACTGCTATCGACATAGACTTTGGATGAGTATCGTTGGAGATCCTCGAAATACCAAGTCTGCGACGCAATCATAGAATCGTATAGCCCGATCCCCCATACCAGCATCAGCGTGCAGCCGGATACGCCTGCGATCGCCATCATCGTCCTGGCTTTGCTTCTCAGAATATCTCTGATACTCCACTTCACCGAAAAAGACAAGCGATGCCAAATTTTCGATTTTTCGACAACGGTATGCTTAGAAACTTTCGGTGCCTTGGGTCGCAATACGGCGGCCGGGAGATCTCGCATTTCTCTGATACAGGCAAAATACCCCGCGCCGGCACATATGAATACCACCACTGCGACACTTGAAATGGATATAGGCGACACATATGACGACCATTCAGGCAGGGAGTAGAAGACTTCTTGAAAAGAATAGAGCAGTGCCGAAATAAGTGCCGGCCCGGTCATTAGTCCTAATACACCTCCTGCCAAGCCGATCCACAATCCATATGACACATAATGTGCAACTATTTTCCTTCGGGAGAAACCCATCCCCATCAATGTCCCGATTAACGTCCTTTGCGCTAATACCAACCGTGTCATTGTCGTCATCATGCTGAGTGCCGCAACGAAAAAGAATACCAACGGGAATAAATTCCCCATTTCTCGATTCTGCGCGATTTCGGATTCAAACACGTCGATGCTCGGATGGGTTTCTCGAGTCATCACATGAAATACTTTGGATCCCTCGCTCAATAATGTTTCCAGATTTTTTTGTTCGTTCGGGTCAACCTGATCATCGACATCGACAAGAATGTGGCTATACGGAATGCCGCCCGGTATGGATAGTGCAGCTGAAGGCAAACATGCATATCCAAAGATTGAGGGGTCTGTCACCAACTGCTTGGCGTCTTTAACGTTGTGTACAAACTCCGGATGAAGGATCAGACCTTCAATCACAAATTCAAAAGTCATGCCCTCGTATGATAGTTCGATGACTTCACCGACTTCTAATTCGTTACCTTCCGCAAAGGCTCGATCGAGCCAGATACCTTTTCCGTTAGGATCATAGGCGGCACCAGCCACCACCATCGGCTGACTCACGTCATTCCTGTCCGATATCAACAGACGAAGGGTTGGCTCATTCTCAAGATCAGCGATTACATCCAATTCGAGACGGAGCTGGGCCGTCGACACATTGTTCAGCGCCTCGACCGCTGCCAGTTCTTCCCCTCCGAAAGATACTCCCATCACAAATAAGTCGGCCAGATTTGTGTCTTGATAATAGGAGTCGACATTCTCTCTCATCCCTTCCCATTGCGCTCGCATCCCGCTGAATACAAATACGCCGAGAAACGCAAGAATAAAAATGCTGACAAACTGAACCTTTGCCGCACGCATGTCTCGAAACATTTTTTTGAGAAGCATTACCAACGAACCTCCTTGGCGTCAATCGGGTGATCGTTAATCTCATCCTTTTCAATTTGGCCGTCTCTCAGATAAATCACTCTTCCGGCCAATTGAGTCAGCTTCGAGTTGTGTGTAACAACGATGACGGTTCGTCCCTGCTCAGCACTCAAGCGCTGAAGCAACGATAAAATATGGACGCCGGTCTCGCTGTCCAATGCACCAGTCGGCTCATCGCAAAGCAACAATTCCGGACTCTTGTTCAGCGCTCGAGCAATTGCAACGCGCTGCTGTTCACCGCCTGACATCTGCGCCGGAAAATGATCCCTTCGTCCTTCGAGTCCGACATCCGATAATGTCATATCCGGATCCAGCGAAGTGTCATTAATTTCTCGTGTCAAAGAAACATTTTCATAGGCGGTCAGATTCGGAATCAGGTTATAAAATTGAAATACAAATCCAATCCGCTTTGCGCGATAAGACGTCAATTGCGAGTCATTATACTCGCTGACAATTTCGTCGCCGAAGCATACGCGTCCCGAGCTCGCTTGATCCATGCCGCCAAGAATATTGAGAAGCGTACTTTTTCCAGCGCCGCTAGGCCCCAGAATCACTACAAACTCTCCTTTTCGAATATCAAAACTGATATCCCTTAGCGCGAAAACTTTCGAATCTCCCGAACCATATTCGCGTGACACCTTCTCAAATGAAATCAACGAATTCATACCCGCCCCTCCGGAATCTCAATTTTCTCTTTCAACAATATATCGACGTCGACACCAATCGTCCTCGCCAAAAGCGTTGCCACCATCATGGACTCCGGCATTCTCTGATGCCCGATATCATTATGGCCGTGAAGTAATCCGAAAATTCCGAAGACGACAAAGGCCGCCAATTGATACACATCGTCCAGAGCACGGCCGGTTTTCTCCTCAAGTAAGCTGAGCAGGGCGGCCACCGGTTCAATCAAAGTCACGGAAAAATAGTACGACAACTGGATATCAATCTCCTTGACGAGTCCTGTGTTCAAATCCGAATTGAACACGAGGTCCGACGCCTCAAACATTGTGGAAAGATGAGTAATCACCGCCGTTACTCGCTCGAAAATGCTGGCCGCTTCCGGTGCCAGTAATTCACCGATAACCTCCGTGGCAAGACGATCCGTATAGAAGCGCATCGCTTCCTGAAAAACATCTTCCTTGGACTTGAAGTAATAATAGAACAGGCCTTGCGCAACGCCGACATGATCGACAATCATTGAGACCGATGTCTTCTCATAGCCCTGAGATAAAAATAATTCAAGAGCGGCCGCGATGATCTCTTGTTTTCGCTCATGCGGGGATTTGCTGATACGCATCATTGGGGATACCTCCGTAAGTCGTGAAGTGTGTTTTTGCTGGAATAGGCCTTACCTGTAATTTGATTGTACTGACTGATTCTCAGTCAGTCAAGTGCTCGAGCGAATTTGCTGACATGAGTAGCAGCGAAAACCTCACACTTTGCGGAGAAATTCTTCGTCTTGAAGAGGAGGGCATTGCCATCAAGATGACCCGAATAATGAGCGAACTAAGGCGTTCTTAAGCCATATCATTTAGAAAAATCTAAAGCGAAAGATAAATAGCGCCCGACGAGGGGCGCTATTTTCGCAATGGTTATTATTCGAGACTTTCGACGCATGATCTTACGATTTTTGCTTTCGCAAACGATGACCGAAAACCGACCCATCTACTATGGTGCCGGTATATAGAATATCTCGAACGTTACTCTGTTCTCTGCATCCTCAACTAAAGCAACCGACATCGTCTGCCTTTCACCAACATAATTAAATACTTGATCTGTGCCATCAGTAACGGACGCCACCGACGGATCCTGCTCCCATATGTTGCTGCTGACGTAAATTTTTTGAGCATTCGTATAGAAATTATTGGCTCGAGACATTGTGACATCGCCGTAGCCGGCAGCATACATACCGTAATCCGTCCACTCGTATGCGGTGACCTGAAATTCACTCATAATCGGCACGACTCGCGGCCAATCCGCCGGAATGGAATACATATTGAAAAGCACTTGGGATTCTGTCTCTGCAACTTCAGTGGTCTGCTCCTGTGTCTCCGACGCAGTGGTTACTTCTGAATCTAGCGTCTCTTGTGTTTCTTCATTCTCTCCGTTCTTAGTCGTCTCTGAGTCCTTCGGTGTTGTTTCCTCAATCCGGCTGGTCTCTTCTTCATCTCTCGTATCCCGATCTCTGTCCGAATCTCGATTACAACCGGAAACCATGCAACCACCGACGGCTACGACTAAAATGATCGATAAGATTAACGTCATTTTCGACTTAAACATACGGTTCACCTCCTTGACCATGCGAATATCTCAAATATATTATACAATTTTTTCTGCAATTTTTTCCGGGTTCTTGGTTCATAGAATTCTATAACGACGGACATGACGGCATCCGTATGCACCAGAATATTTGCGCAATAAATGACGCATCTCAGAATAGCATCCAATACCGACACGCTCGATCTGCGTTTTCAAGACGTAGATTCACCGATTCCGGTAAATCTCAAGTTCGGAAAAAGCTGCTCCATTCGGGAATCCGGAAACCACGCGTCCACCCACTGATATATCCGTACTTCGGTATCAGGCTCAGACGATCGTACTGCCCATCGCTGTACCGCTAAAAAAGTTACAACCATATTTAGAAGTAAAATCAGTACAAGCACAGCGGTGATTACCCTTCCGGCCTTTCGAGGAATCTTAAGTAAAGCCATCGAAATAAGCGGGTATATAACTTTCATCCACATCAAGGCTAATAACCCCCAGACAAGGGCATACTTCAAACTGGTCCGCCCCAGTATGTTGGTCGGCCCCGAATAACGCCATGAAATGGATTGAAATACATGCTCTTGAACGAGAGAGCACAAAAACTCGATAACACACCCAAGAAACATGCCGACGAAAAAGACTCCGACTCGCGAGAATTTCCGCAAACAATATAAGACCACGGTCATGATTACACCGGCAACACCATAGACCATGTTCAATGGCAGCCATACGAACGTCGCCCGGCTCTCAATAAAACCGGTGCGCCAAAAACAATACGATGTTTCCAGCAACACGCCGAACGCACCGGCAAACAAAAAGACCCAAAACAACTTGCAAAAACCGATACCGGGTGCAAAGTGTTCTCGTTGCGACTCGTCGAATTCGATTTGATCAAGACTTGGCAAGATGCGAAGACCGATCAATCCCTTTCTCCTGATTCGTTCTTGCATGATTCTGCTCCTATATTCGCGTATTTTCCGGAAGTGAGATGAATCCGGCAAATCGCATATGGACAAACTCGATTCCATGCAAACCTTTTAAGAAACAGTCTCCGATCCAGAAACTATTTCTGTATCACGAGTATGGTTATCAATTTGATTATACAATTCTGCTCGCCTATCCGCACCCTTTCCTTTCAGATTACTTATCCGCAACTATTCCTATCAGCTCGCCTATCCGCAAATAATCCTTTTACCGTGAAAAACATAAATGCTAAGGAACGCCCGATTGAGTTATAGGTTAGGAGGTTGCAGCAACGTGTTGAAGCCTCTGCTGAGTTATTGGATAGGAGGTTGCAGCAACGTGTTTAAGCCTCTGCTCCGGAGAAAAATTCGATTAAAAATTGAGAATGGCTCGCGTGTGAAGGCAGCGGTGGTAGTGGCGGCTGTGGTGTTGGCGGTGGTGGTGGTGGCTGTGGCGGTTGCGGTGGTGGCTGTGGCGGTTGCGGTGGTGGTGGC